>JAITMX010000099.1 GCA_031290775.1 Eubacteriales Family XIII. Incertae Sedis bacterium | reverse complement strand
GGAGGGGCGGGGGTACGTAGATTTCCCCGATATCCGTAACATTGAAATTTCGCACGACAAGGATGAGCGGTTTTTTTTCCGCGCTTTCGGCCTTTCCCGCTGTCAGCAGATTCATATCGATTGTGCCGAAAAGCATCCCGGACGGAATAAACCCGAGCTCCCCAACGATGGATTGGGAACCTGTGTTGTATGTAATGGGCACGCCTTTCACGGACGGCAAACCGCTGATTGCGTCCAGCGTATAGGCAAGAAGCCCTGTGCCTATATTGGATTTCCTCACATCGCTGCGCACGAGAAAAGCGCCCAATTCGCGGTCGTTCCCATCGCAGCCCCAGGGCGAAAGCACAAGCGTGCCGACGACCTCCCCGTCCGCGTCCGCCGTGAAGATATTGTCAATGATTTCGCGCAGATAAGCCGGGTCATAATAACTGCTGTAATAGGAATGGTCCCCGTAAACGCCGCGCAGGCAGCCGAGGATTTCCGGGATATCCTGCAATGCCGCTTTTCGGTATGTAATCAATCTTGGCCTCCTTTGTTTTCGGCGCCCGCAAGGCGTCAGTGCTATATTATGGCATGATTGCGGGCAGGCTTCAACCTTCCGCATCCTCTGCGTTTTCCGCGCGGTTGATTTCAATCACGAGATTGTTGACGCCAAACGTATCCCGGTAGTATATCCTGTGCGCGTTTTCCGCGATATATTTGATGCCGATGACGTCGAGGCTTTTTTCGATATCGTCGGATATGTGGTTGTTGTAATACATGAGCGGGTCAAACATCCTGCCTTTGCCCCGGATGCGCATGGTGATCCTGCCCGGGTCGAGGACGAGGCGCACAGACAAGCCCAGACGCGAGCCCGGGGGGGCGTTGTTGGCAATCAGCAGGAGAAATTCTTCCACGGAAAGGGAAACCAGGATGTTTTGCTTGTGCGGCAGGCCTTTTTCGGCACAAAACTGAAATAGCAGCTCGGCGCTCCGGGCAATCGACGCCCCGTCGCTTTCAACGGAAAAAGACAGGTCGTTTCCCGAGGCTTCCGCCGCGCGGTTGATGAGAAAGGGGAGGGAGAGCGCGGGGTCCCGGCGTTTTTGCCGCAGGACGATGGCGGCAAGGACGGCGAGGGTGAGGATGCCGGAAAGCGGGAAAGCCGCCCATACGGCGTATCCCCCGTGCAGCGCGGCGAGTGCGAGCGCCGGCCCGACGAGGAAAAGGAATTCCTGCAAAAACAACAGCACGTTTGCGGTTTTGAGCGAGGCGCGGGCGGTGAAATAGGAGATATACAGGGTGACGTTTTGCAAGAGCATTGCGTAGATTGCATAAAGGACAATGGCGTAGCCAAACAGAAGGGCCGCATCCGCCAATCCAAACAGCGCCGCGATATGGCTGCGGAAAACAAGCAAAACCAAGCAGGCAAGACCCGTCAGCAGATTTCCGAAAAAGACAGCGTGGGCCATGAGCCGCGACAGCCCGGCGGAATCCCGCTCCGCGTCCAATACGCCGGCGATGGGCAGCAGGGTTTGCGTCGTGCCGGCGACAAAGGCGCTGATGAAGCGGTGGAGCATTTGGATTGCGGCAAACACCGCAAGCGGCGCCATGCCGCCCGTCGACAGAAAGAGCGCGTTCAGCGCAAAAACAGCAACCAGCTGGTACAGGCGGGACAGGCCGGCGGGGCTGCCTGCGGCCGCAATGGCGGCAATCGGCGGTTTCCGCCCCGGAGGCCGGAAACGGAGCGTGCTGCCACGCATCATGCACAGCGCGGTGGCAAACGCGCACACCCCGCCGACCAACTGCGCCAGCGCAACCCCCGGCAGACCGAGGGGCTTTATGAACAGGAGCGCGCCGCCGACGGACGCCAATGCCATGACGGACGTCATAGCCGGGCCGACGGCCGGGCGGCCGGCGAGCCGGCAAAAGTTCAAGGGGGGCCACAGCGCCGCAGTGACGACTACATTGATTGCAGACCATCGATAGTACCCGGCCAAAGATGTCGGGGCGTCGGGCCCCATGAAGTGCAGAAGCTGCTTCTGGAAAACCAGCAAGCACACACAAGCGGCGGCGGCAACTGTGATCGACAACAACGCTGAAACGCTGTACAAAACGGCGGGCGCTTCTTCATCGCTCTCGGAAACGGCGCGCGCCGCGAGGATGCCCCCGCCGCCGGAAAAAGTCATGCCGATGAAAGCGCCGACAAAAAAGAGCGGGGCGCAGATGGCGATGACGGACAGCCCGTCCGCGCCAAAAGCCCTGCCGGCAAGGATGGTGCAGCAAAGAGGCCCAATGACGGACAGCACCAAGGAAAGGCTGTTGGATACCGCATGCTGACGATAAAGATTTTCAATGAAACGGTTGTTGTCTTCCATCCGGAAAGCTGCTGCGCGGATTTCGGAAAGCGCTTTCCTTATTCTGCAACGCTTTCTAAGGAAAGGATGGATGTGAAGCCGGTCATCTCCAATATCTGCAATACTTCCGGGGAAAAATTGAGGAATACGCAACTGCCGCCTTTTGCGATTGCGGTCTTGTGCGACAGCAACAGCACACGCAAGCCGGCGCTGCTGATATAATCCAGCTCTTTTGCGTCGATGCGCAGGTTTTTCTTTTTCTCGAGCGCCGACAAAATCTTCGTCTGCCAATCCGGGCTTGTCGCCGTATCGAGACGGCCCTTCAGGTCGATGTCTGCGGCCGTATTCGTGTTTTCACTCATTCGCGCTCCTTCTCCATATCAGCAATTTTCATTCCATGATTGTATGCGTTTGTGTCTATTCAGACCCTAACCGTCATTGCGAGCGTAGCGAAGCAATCCAGTGGTTCATGGATTGCCGCGGTCGCTACGCTCCCTCGCAATGACGGCATTCCGGCAAGTGTCTGAATAGACATATGCGTTTCACGTAGATTCAGTATAATGGCGAGACAAGCCTCTGTCAAGAAATCGCATTGCCCGCGCGTCAATCTTTTTTTTGCGCCACTGCCGAAATCACATCCGCCGTTGCGGCAAAAGCCTCGACGACGCGCGGGTCGAAAGCTGTGCCCTTGCCTTCTGTGATAATCCCATATGCCTGCTCGTGGCTCATCGCTTTGCGGTAAACGCGGTCGGCCACCAAGGCGTCATATACATCCGCCACCGCCATGATGCGGGCGCTGACGGGGATGTCGTCGCCTTTGATGCGGTTTGGGTAGCCCGTCCCGTCAAATTTTTCATGATGCGACTCCGCGATGGCGATGGCATATTTCAGATAGTCCTGCGTGGGTGTGCGCCGATAGATCTCGCGCAGCAAATCCGCGCCGATCTGGGAGTGGCTTTTCATGACCGCAAATTCATCGTCGTCCAATTTTCCCGGCTTCAAAAGGATGAGGTCGCTGATGCCGATCTTGCCGATGTCGTGCAGGGGCGCGGCGCGGACGATGATTGCCAATTCCCCGTCGGTCAATTCCTCGGCAAATTGCCCCCTGTCTTGCAGCTCCATGCCGATGAGGGCGACATATTTGCTGGTGCGCGCAATGTGCCCGCCGGTGTTCCGGTCCCGGCATTCCACCAATTCGGCAAAAGACTGGACGATGCTGTCTTCCAATTCCTTTACCTGATCTGTCAACGACTCCCGGTAAGCGGAAAGCCTCAGATGGTGCTGTATGCGCTGCAGGAACACATTTTTGCGGATCGGCTTGTCGATCACATCGCAGGCCCCGGCTTCAAAAGCCGCCGCTTCGGCTTCGTCGTCGCGGCGCCCGGCTATCAGGACGATGGGCGCTTTGGCTCGCGGGCGCTCCGCCAGCTCTCTGACAAGCGGGAGCGTCTGCGAAGCCCACAGCGCGGCGTCGATCAAAACCAAGTCGGCTTGGCCGCGTGTATACAGGCGCCGGAGCTCTTCGGGCGAACGGACAGGCGTGATATCGTAGAGGCTTCCGAGAATATCCGCGACTTGCCGCAAGTCCGCATCTTCTTTCACGGCTGCCGCGATCTTCAGCCTATCGTCTTGCAATGATCCAATATCCATACCACCATCCCTTTCCCGGCTACCATCCTAAAATATCATCGCAACCGCCCAAAGTCAACTTGTTCGCAAAAGGGCGTGTTCGTCTGGCCTGTCAATCGTAACTGCTCAGACACCATGCTATTGCAAGCCAATTGCCCGTCATTGCGAGGGAGCGTAGCGACTGCGGCAATCCATTATCCGCTGGATTGCTTCGCTTCGCTCGCAATGACGAAGCAAGTCTGAGCTGTTACTGTCAATCACTTTGGCTTGACAGCATCCCTGACTGTGCTATACTGTACTTGTTTCATCTATATTTCCGACAATTTTTATATCTTATTTGCACACGCCTACGGAGGATTTCTATGAAACTTTCAAACAAGATGCGCAAACTAACCTTATCAACAGCCTTGGCCGTCTTTCTGCTGTTCAACTCGTTTCTGATAAATCCTTTGACTGTTTATGCGGCAACAAACTACACGGTTGCCCCTGACAAAGGTCGCGTTGAAATCGACATCAACTCCAATGGGACGTTCACCATGAGGCACAGCTTCGTCTCCCACGCATACGATCCGGATACTTAGGGATTGTAACTAAATAACTTGCAATTCATTATCGCTTATGCTATCATGTATGCATGAAAGAATTAAGCGCTGAGAAGATTCTGACGATGCTGCCTTTCCTCAATGAGAAGCAGC
>JAITMX010000165.1 GCA_031290775.1 Eubacteriales Family XIII. Incertae Sedis bacterium | reverse complement strand
CGTGTTCCACGCCTTGGCTTCCCCAAACGCCGCTTTCAGGTCGCCGAGCGTCGCGATGTTTTTTCCGAGATAGGCCATATAGCACGCGAGGCTGTATGCCGTGTTGGGCATCGCGACGGGCGCCGCCTCGCCGAGCTCCGCGATCGTCTCGATGAGCGCCTTTTCGGCCATCGCGTACATTTCGTCCGCGCCGTCCCATACCCTGTCAAATAATTTTTTCATGCATTCGCTCCTTTGTCCAATTTTTCTTTGATCGCTTCGATTTCGCGCGTCACGGCTTCATCCGTCTCAAAGGGCGAGCCTTCGCGTTTGTCCGCGTCGATGACCGCGTCCGAATAGGAGATGAACCCCAGCAGGTCCTCCGCCGCGACGCGCGCGCCGATATACGCGCGGTCTGCGTCAGAGCGCGCCTTGTTGCCGACGACGTAGACTTTTTTCACGCCGAGATCGGCCGCAAGCCGCTTGATGCGGTGGTACGTCTGTATGCTGCGCGCGCCCGGCTCCGTCACAACGATGAAAAAATCGACCATGCCGGCCGTGCCGCGCCCCATATGCTCGAGCCCCGCCTCCATGTCCATGAGGACGAGGCTGTCGTCGCCGACCACAAGGTGGCTGATGATGCGCTTGAGCATCACGTGCTCCGGGCAGACGCAGCCGCCGCCGCCGGTCTCGACCGTGCCCATGACCAACAGGCGCACGCCGTTTTTTTCGCGCGCGAACCGGTCGGGGATGTCGCTCACCTGCGGGTTGATTTTGAAAAACTTGCCGAAGCTGTCCTTGGTCGAGCCGGTGCGTTCGGCGATGAGGTCCGTCATCTCCGAGATCGGCGTGATGTCCGACAGCTCGGCTTCCGTGAACCCGAGCGCGAGGCCGAGGTTGCTGTCCGGGTCCACGTCAACGGCGAGGACGGTCTTGCCCTCCCGCGCGTAGAGGCCGGCCAGCACCGATACGAGTGTGGTCTTGCCTACGCCGCCTTTTCCCGTGACCGCGATTTTCATGGATCAGATACCGAGCGCGGCGCGCTTTGCTTCAATGCCGTCCACGATCGAGCGCACGAGCTCATGGGGGTCTTTGTTGATGACATAGCCCGCGCCCGCGATGGCGCGCGTCCCTTGCGTGATGAGCTCCATCATCTGCGAAGAGCCCTTCACCTGCGGCTCAATGCCGAGATAGACGTCGAGGCCCGTCGCGACGACATAGTTGGCGATGGCGACGGCCTTTTCGCTCATCCACTCGGGCGCGCAGCCCACGATGGGCAGCTGTGTGGTATCGATGCCCCAGTTTTTCGCGATCCCCGTGACGAGCAGCATCATGCGGCTGATATCGACGCAGGCGCCCATATGCAGGACAGGCGGGATGCCGACGAGCGTGCACACGCGCTTCAGCCCCGCGCCGCAGAGCTCTTTCGCGTCATAGCGCAGCAGCCCCGCTTTCGTCGCGGCCTGCGCGGCGCAGCCCGAGCCGACGACGAGGATGTCGTTGGCCAAAAGCTCCTTCATGATTTCGATATGGCTGTAATCCGCGCGCACCTTCGGGTTGTTGCAGCCGACCATGGCGACCGCGCCGCGGATGACGCCGGCTTTGATCGCGTCGATGGCGGGCTTGTAGCTGCCGCGCGGGTCGTCGCCGAGATGGCTGTTTGTGACGCCGTCGAGCTCCGCGATGATCTGGCCCGTCGGATAGCCGACGACGGCCTCCTGCGTATGCGTCGGGATGAAAATGCGGTCCCTTTTGCGGTTTTCATAATTGTCGATCGCCTCTTTGACGAGCGCTTTCGCCTTGTCATAGGCGTGCTCCGCGTCGTCCGCGGTGAATTCCACGTAGGTCGATCCGGGAATCCGGCAGATCGGGGAGGTGGTGATGAATTTTGTATGGAAACAATCCTGAAGGCGCCCGAGCGCCGGGAAAATGCACTGGACGTCGACGCACATCATTTCGACGGCGCCCGTCAGCAGCGCGTTTTCCTGCTGCAGGAAGTTGCCCGCCATGCGCACGCCATGCCGCATCGTCGCCTCGTTGGCCGTGCAGCAGAGCCCGGCGATATTGATGCCCTGCGCCCCTTTGCCGCGCGCATAGTCGATCAGCTCCTTCGACTCCGCCGCAAGCACGATCATTTCGGAAAAGCACGGGTCGTGGCCATGGATGACGATGTTGATCTGGTTTTCCTCCAGCACGCCGAGATTGCCCGTCGTCGTGCGCACGGTCGGCGTCCCAAAGAGGATGTCCGTGAAATCCGTGCCGATCATCGAGCCGCCCCATCCGTCGGCCATGCCGACGCGCAGGCTCTGGCGCACGAGCACCTCCGCGTCCGCCGTATTGCCCATATTCGTCATATGCAGCGATGTCGCAACCTCGCGGTCGATGGCGCGCGGCGCGATTTGTTCGTCTTCCCAGACCTTTTGGCGCTCCTCGGTGCCGCGGCATAGCATGCGCAGCGTGCCAAAGGGCTTGCCAAATTCCATGAGGCCCACTTCGGCGACCTCGTGCGCGACATCATAGAGGTCGCGCCCTTCCGTCTCGATGTCCCACTCCGCCGCGATGCTCAGCAGTTTGCCGGGGTCTTTGATCGTATACGGGCCCGCCGCGCTC
Organism: Eubacteriales Family XIII. Incertae Sedis bacterium; assembly: GCA_031290775.1. GTDB lineage: Bacteria > Bacillota > Clostridia > Peptostreptococcales > Anaerovoracaceae > WRMW01. Next base: position 5,532 of record JAITMX010000165.1, on the reverse strand, counting down.
GTCTTGTGCAGGACGTGCGCGATCTCCCGCGCGTGGTCCGAATGCGCCGCGCTGCCCGCCGCCGCCATGCGCAGATAGTGCCGCCCCGCGATTGCGTGCGCGTCCGCGCCGCAGATGCCGTAAGGCGCTTTGGGCGTGACGCGGCAGGGGCCCATCGAACAGATGCGGCAGCAGATTCCGTCCTCGCCGAATTTGCACTGCGGCTGCTGCGCGGCCTTTCGGTCCTCAAAAGTCTCGACGCAAAGCCCGCAGGCGATTTCCTTGAGCTTTGCGGTATCGGCCTCCATTTGCTCGATGGTTGTAAATTCTTTCATCTCTCTCATCGAAACGTTTCCTCCTTCTATTATTATACGATTATTTTCCGCAGGATTTCCAAAAATGCCGCGCGCGCCGGGCTGTCTTCCGGCAATTCCACCGTGGGCCGCCCCTCCGCGTCAAACTCATATACATTTTCGTCGGACGGCACGACGCCCGCCAAATCAAAACCATGCTTTGCGACTTCTTCCGCAACCCCGGCGTTCATCTCGCCGCCCGGCGCCCGGTTCACAATCAGCTTCACGCCCGAAACCTTGATCTTCAGCTCGCGCGTCAGCTCCTGTATCCGAGCCGCCGCCTGAATCCCGCGCCGTGAACTGTCCGACACGATGAGGATCAAATCCACGCCGGGAAGCACCCCGCGCGAAATATGCTCCATCCCCGCTTCGTTGTCGACGGCAATATATTTGTAATTTTTGGAATACCGCTGAAGATGGGCTTTCAGCAGCCCATTCACAAAACAATAGCACCCCTCGCCCTGCGTGCGCCCCATCACCAAAAGATCGTACTCGTCTTCTTCCGTAAGCGCGTCCGCAAAGTTGCTCGCGAGATAGTCCTGTTTCGTCATCGTAGGCGGAATCGGCGTATCCGGGTCATATTCGGCATTCCTGAGGCTTTCGCGAAGCTCGCCGAGCGTCCGCTCAATCTTGATCCCGAGCACTTCGTTCAAATTGGAATTGGCGTCCGCGTCCACCGCAAGGATCGGCCCCTTGCCGGCCTTGGCGAGATAATCGATCAGCCAGCCGGTGAGCGTTGTCTTCCCAACGCCGCCCTTGCCCGCGATTGCAATCGTGTATGCCATGATGCTTGCCCGTTTCCTCTCGTTTCCGCTTGCGGCAATCCTGCCTCAGCGCTGCCCCATCCACTCGCGGCACTTGCGCACCGCCTCGTACGCGTTGCGGCTGTAGTCGTCCGCCCCAATGTACGCGCATATGCCTTCGTTCACGATGCTGCCGCCGATAAAAATCTTTGCGGATTTGCGCAGCCCCGCTTCTTTCAAAGCCTCCACCGTCTCCCGCATCGAGTCCACCGCCGTCGTCAGCAGCCCCGACAGGCCGATGATCTCGGGTCTGTACTTTTCCGCCGCTTCCGCAAAAGCCCGCGGCGGCTGGTCGATGCCGATGTCGATGACGCGGAAGTTTGCGGCCTCCAGCATCGTTTTGAAAAGGTTTTTGCCGATGAAGTGGATGTCGCCCTCCACCGTGCCGAGCACCACCGTGCCCGCCTGGCACGCGCCGCCGCCGAAGCCGAGCAGCGGTTTGAGCTTTTCGACCGCCGCCGCGAGCAGCGACCCGGCAAACACGAGGTCACCGACAAAATACGTCCCGTTCTCAAAACGCTCGCCGACGATGTACATCCCTTCCTGGCATGCCGTGAGCGCCAGCCTCGCTTCCTCCCCGCTCTTTTCCCCGGCGAGGAAGCCGTCTATCACCGCGTTCACGCGGTCTTCCTGCAGCGCCCCGACGGAGGCTTTCAGGAGTTCAGTATCGATCATCGCGCCCCGCGCTTCCTTACGCCCCAAGCGCCCCCTTACGCCTTTTTCGCCGGGCCGATGAGGCCGCTGCGGAACGCGGTCAGGTAATTCATGCAATAATCGTCGTTTCCGAGCAGCGCGTCCGTCGCGTACAGCGTCGCGCGCATATCGGGCGAGGTCGGATCCATAATCGCGCTGTCCATGCCCGCGCTCATCGCGAGTGCAAGGAACTGCGTGTTGATGGCCTTGCGGTAAGGCATCCCGAACGAAATGTTGGACAGGCCGCTCGTGATATGCACTTCCGGATACGCGCCCTTGATCTTGCGGACCGCTTCATTGAAGGAGAGCAGGCTGCTGCCCGTCGTCGCGAGCGTCGTCACAAGCGGGTCGATGAAAATATTGCCGATCGGCACATCATGCGCCTGCGCGATCAAGCTTTCCGCAATCTTGAATTTGACTTCCGGATCCGTCGGGATCCCGTTCGGGTCGCAGGTCAGCGCGACGACCTTCCAGTCCGTGCCTTGGATGGCAGGCAGGATGGTTTCGCACTTTCCCGCTTCGCCTGAGATGGAGTTGATGACGCCGGGTTTCTTCACAAGTTTCATCATTTCGAGGATGACGTTCACATCGCTGCTGTCGATGCAAAGCGGCGTGTCAACCGCATCCTGCGCAATGCCGATCAGCCATTTCAGCGTGTCCCGCTCGATATCGGGCGCCGTGCCCGCGCAAATGTCAAGATAGTCAGCGCCGAATTCGGTCTGGCTTTTCGCGATTTCACGGATATAAGACTCGTCCTTCGCCTCGATGGCCTGAAGCGTCCTGGGGATAAAACCGTTGATTTTTTCACCGATAATAATCATCTTGCCCTCCTTTTGCTATTAAATTTTGTTATTAAATTTTATCGCGGCTGTTCAGGCATGCCGCCTCTCTACACTATGCATTATAAGGTTGCGCATTTTATCGCACAATCCGACCAAATAGACGATGCTTTTCGCTTGCCCTCATACAAAATGTAGGAGGGATCCATGCTCAAATCATATTGCGTTTCCGCCCCAAAATCAATCCGGCCCGCCTCGTCATTGCGGGCGAAGCGAAGCAATCCAACGGCTTGTGGATTGCCGCGGCGCTTCGCGCCTCGCAATGACGGCCCACAGCAATCCGGGCCCGCATCGTCATTGCGAGCGAAGCGAAGCAATCCAGGCCTGCCTCGTCATTGCGGGCGAAGCGAAGCAATCCAGGCCCGCATCGTCATTGCGGGCGAAGCGAAGCAATCCAGGCCCGCATCGTCATTGCGGGCGAAGCGAAGCAATCCAGCGGCTTGTGGATTGCCGCGGCGCTTCGCGCCTCGCAATGACGGCCCGCAACCATCCAGACCCGCCTCGCAATGGCAGCGGTGTCTAAATTGTTGCCGGACGCAGCCGCTCCGACAGTTTTTGCCGCAATTTGTCCAATGAGGATATTTCCTCGGCGCAGATTTTGCTTTTGCAGCAGATCAGGCCTGCGAGAATATCCCCCTGCCCCACGCTCAGCTCAGCCAGCATGATTGCATAATAATCATCGTCTGCTTGGTATAGCGACGAGAGCGCCTCCGCAAAGTCCCGCAAGTCGGCCCAGAATGCTTCGACGATTTCATACGGATTATCGTCAATCGATCCACGATATGGGATTGCCGCATGCCGCACCAGCCGTTTGCGCAAAGCAGACGGCGTGATTTCTGCGCCTTCATTTTCGGCATCCCCCTTTTCGCCCGGTTCGTCTGCATAGAAAAACGAGCCGCTGGGTTCTGCATCATCTGCGCCATCCCCATCATCGCAAAGCCTCTGCCTGTACCCCATTCGGTACTCTTGGACAATCATTTTCCCCTTGCCCGCCCCTTTGGGAAACGCCGCAAAGAAGTCGCCTGGGCCGATCGCCTTTCGGTAGCGGGCGTATGCGTCCCGCAGCAAGTCCAAACACACTGTCAATTCCTGCGGGCAATAGCGCAGCCCAACCACAATCGAAGCCGCAAGCGCCTCGTCGTCTACCCCGCCAATCGGCAATTCAGCCACGCCATGCATCCCACCTGTCACCGCCGTCGCCCCGCCTGTCATTGCGTCTGTGCGCCAAAGGCGCGGCAGGAAGCAATCCATGCCCTGTATCCCGCGGACAAAATCCCTGCCCTCCAAAGCAACCGTGCGCGCCTGGCTCTGGTCAAAGCCGCCCTGAAACGCGGTTGCATCCCTGATTGCCTTTTTCATTTTGCTGAGCATGGTCTCCGTATTCGCAAACAACGACGCCGTGCTCTTGGCGTCAAGCATTTCCTGAAATGGGCCGACAAAATCCATTGCGCACGAAAGCGCAAGTTTTGTGACGGCAAAATGCGCAATCTGCCGCGCTTGGCATATAACGGCTCCGGCCAAATTTGCGAAATCCGACTGCAGCGCATAAAGGCGCTCCTCCTCTTGCAGCAGTTCGGACTGCCGCATGATTGCGTCGTTCATCTCTGTCGATACAGCGTTTTCGGCAAACCCAAACGCATAGAGCAAAGCGTCAAACTGTTCGCCGATTCGCTTGCCGCGTTGTTCATATGGACTCAGATCAATCACGGCAGCATCCGCAAGCATATCCATCAATTTCTCATAGCTTTCACGAAAGTCCCTGGCGGCGTCACCAGTTTCCGCTGCATCATCCAAATCGCCAAGCCCCGAAAGATCGAACAGCGATTCTGCCGGCAAACCGGAATCAAATCCTGTTTTACAGCCATTGCGAGCAACACCGCCGTCACAGCCATTGCGAGCAACACCGCCGTCATTGCGAGCATCGCGAAGCAATCCAATTTCAGAAAAAGCGTGCGTCGCCGCAAACGTCTTGAATGATTCAGCCGCAACTGCAAACGCAGCGTATTGTGCCGAAACTTCGCCGCTTGGTACGAGATAGTGGATTGCCGCGTCGCTACGCTCCTCGCAATGACACCCGGCGCCATTGCGAGCCTCCGTCCCGTCATTGCGAGCCCCCGTCCCGCCATTGCAAGCTCCCGTCCCGCCATTGCGAGCCCCCGTCCCGTCATTGCGAGCCCCCGTCCCGTCATTGCAAGCCCCCGTCCCGTCATTGCGAGCCTCCGTCCCGCCATTGCGAGCCCCCGTCCCGTCATTGCGAGCCCCCGTCCCGTCATTGCGAGCATCGCGAAGCAATCCATCGCCTTCATCCACCGCAGGCTGCGGCAACGCAAGCAAGCCATACGACGACAAAACCCAAGCGCCAAGCCGATCGGCATTCTCCTGCGCCACGCGCCATACACGCTCAAGCGCAGCCGCTCGCACGCCTTCGTCCGTCGCAACACATACACGCCGCTGCAAATAGGCGAGCAATTCATCCAAACGCGCAAGCAGCGCCGTTTTATTTGGAACGCCCCATATTCGCTCAAGCAAGTCGTCTGCCGCCGGGGCAGCCGAACCCGGCAATACCGCACTCACGCGCTTCTCCGCAAGGGCCCTTGCCCGCGCAAAGTTCTCTGCCAAACGGGCGCCGGCATCTTCCTTCAGTTTCGCCCGCCCGCCAAACAAAGCATCCAGCGTCTCGCCTGTCTCATCCATATAACTCCCTCCATTCATCCCATCATTGCGGGCTTCCATCCCGCCATTGCAAGCTCCCATCCCGTCATTGCGAGCGCCGCGAATCAATCCATCGACCCCGTCCCGTCATTGCGAGCGCCGCGAAGCAATCCATCGCCCCCGACCCGACCTTGCGAGCGCCGCGAAGCACGC
>JAITMX010000139.1 GCA_031290775.1 Eubacteriales Family XIII. Incertae Sedis bacterium | reverse complement strand
TCGCCTGACATGATTTTCAGCAACGTGGATTTCCCCGCGCCGTTTGCGCCGATCACGCCGTAGCAGTTGCCGGGGGCAAACAAGAGATCCGCGTTTGAGAATAGTTTGCTTGCGCCATGGTGAAGGCTTACGCCTGTGAGTGTAATCATAATTCGGTCCCTTTTTTCTGCGGATTTTTTCTAACCTATTGTATATTTTACCATACTTTTCCGGCATGCGGAGGCGCGCCTTGCCTGACGAAAAAAATCCTGCGTGAAATTTGCGCAAGTTATTCTTTTGCTGTTCCATAGCCCACATGGCGCTATCGCCCGAACAAAAGCCTGTGCGCAGCGGGCCTGATGTTTTCTTTGCTCAGCTTGGCGATACAGACGAGGTCGTTTCCGTGCAGATAGCCGGGATTTGCCCGCTCGAAAAAGCGCGCGTTTTGGTCGCGGCGCACGCGCTCATCGACGTCGGCGACGCCGATTTTGAGGACATCCTTGATCCGGCGGTATTCGACGACACCGGTCCGCGCGTTGTAGTCGCCCGGAAAAAACGCCTGCCCGTAGGCGGCCATGATCGCGGCTTCCCGCGTCGGCACGGGCGCCCCTGCACGGGGATAAAACTCCAAAAAGAAAGTGGACAGGATTTTGTAGGTCTTGTACCCTTTCACGATCAGAAACCAATAATATTCCTCATATTTCTCCCCGTAGGCCAGATAGTGGGACGCGAAGGCCGTAAACAATTCGCGGCTGCCCCAAAAATCCTTGTGGATAATGGTGTCGCCCGAAAATACGCCGAACACCTCCTCGCCCCCCACGGCCACAGAAGTGGTCTTTTGCGTGGAAAACCCGACGATTTGCCCCCCGCCGTCCAAAAGAAGAATGCAGTAATCCTTGTCTGCCAAGTCCTTCAGGAAAGCGTCGGGTTCCATATGGTCGTAGAAGGTATCCATGAGGCCATACATCGTCCGAATCTGCGGATCGGCCAAGCTTTCCCTGCGCACTACTTCGCTGTAGAGCTTCATCCCATCAATCCCCCCAGTTTGTTTGCGTAGATGTGAAATCCGATATTGGCCGCTAAAGCGGCCAGCCTTTTGGAGGACGGGTAGCGCAGCCTGCGCAGGATGCTGCCCGGATCGTACGTTTTTTCCCAAAGGGCGAGAAAGGCGCTTTCCAACTCCCGCGCGGAGATTTGTTTCGGCTCGAAAACGCAGTGCAGGCCGTCATATTTGCTCCAGTCCCTTGTCAGGATTCTGCCCTCCGCTTCGAGCCCCCGGTAGAGGGGCGTACCCGGGTAAGGCGTCAGGATCGCGTAACGCGGGATGTCGATCTTCGTTTCGGCGATCAGCTCCGGCATCCGTTCGATCTCCGCTTTCGTATCCCCGTCAAGGCCGAGCATGAAAGTCCCCAGTACGGAGATGTGCCGGTCGTGCAGCCGCGATACAATCTCTTTGTATCGGGCCGTCTTGTTTTGCGCCTTGTCCATCGCGTCCAAATCCGCCTGGCGAAAGCTTTCAAATCCCAGCAGCAGCCCGACGCAGCCGCTGCGCCGAATGAGTTCCAAAAGCCCCTCGTCGTCCGCGGCGTTCAGCCCCGCGAGCCCCGCCCACCGGATGTTCAGCTTGGCCAATTCGGCATACAGTTCTTTTGCGTACGAAATATCGGACAGCGGGCTCGGGTCCATGAATAGTATCTCACGCTTGCCGAGTGCGGCGATTTCCGCGATCACGTCGGCGATCGGGCGTTTTGCGCGGCAGCCCCAGAAATCGTGAATGACGCAATACGCGCAGCCGTACCCGCAGCCGTAGTTTGCGATTACGGTCGGCTGCGGCAGATACCCGCGCTGCGGCAAGAGGTCCCTGCGCGGCCAGGGAATCCGGCCCGGGAAAACACCGTGCGCGTCGTAGAAAGGCTTTGCCTTCCCCTGCGCAAAATCCCGAAAGAACTGCGGCAGGGTTTCCTCCGCCGCTCCGATGAAAACGGCGTCCCCATGCTCCCGCGCTTCCGCAGGCATCAGCGATGCGTGATGGCCGCCGAGGATGACCGTGCTGCTGCGGCTTTTCATCAGCCGCGCCAATTCGTAGCCGCGCGCGCTGCTTGACGTCACGAGGGATATCCCGACGATGTCGTACCGCTCCGCTTCGTAGTCGAAACGGCGGACGCCCTCGTCCGCAAGCGTGATTTCCGCGCATAGCTCCGGCGGCACAAGCGCGGCGAGCGCCGGCAATGTCAGCGGGGCGTAGGAGATCGAAGCAGAAAAGGCGGCCTTGTATCGGTACGCGGTGTCATAGGGAAGAACAAACAGAATCTTCATCAGAAGCAAATGCCCCCGATGCAGGGGGATTTTATAGAATATGCTTCTATTCGATCACCTCATACATATCTGCGGCCTCCTCTTTGCGTACGCTCTCCTTAAGCGAGACGATGCGCGCCTTGAAAACGCTGTCGCCGAAGCGCACCTCGACCACATCCCCCGCCGATGCCTCGGCGCCCGCCTTGCATACGCGCCCATTCAGCGACACGCGGTCGCGGTCGCAAGCCTCTTTTGCGACAGTCCTGCGCTTGATGATCCGCGAAACCTTTAAATATTTATCTATCCTCATCGTATTTCACATCAAAAACGGAGCGGCGAAACCGCCGCTCCGATCTTTGCTTGTTATCCCGCCGAAACCTATTTGTTGACGGCTTCTTTCAGCGCTTTGCCGGCCTTGAAGACAGGTGCCGTGGAAGCGGGGATATCCATCACTTCGTCGGGCTTGCGGGGATTGCGGCCTTTGCGAGCCTTGCGCGTACGCGTTTCGAACGTACCAAACCCAATGAGCTGTACCTTTTCCCCTTTGACAAGAGCCGCTTCAATAACGCCAATAAAATTATTGACTGCGCTCTCGGCATCCTTCTTGGTCAGATTTGATTTTGCTGCCAACTCCGCGATTAGTTCCTGCTTGTTCACGTAAAACCTCCTTTATTTCCGGCAAAGCCGTCCTTTATATAGTGTACGAAACATTTTCCCAAATGTATCGCCTCATGTCAAGGAAAAAACGAGCGAAAATGGCTATATTTCAAATGTTTTTTCATATTTATAAACTATTACGAAAAAATATCGCCCCAAAACAGCCTTACAATTAACATAAATGGATAAAACTACCTTTTTGCAGAAACGTTGCGGCGGCGCGTGAGCTTTCGGTACAGGCGATAAAGCGACTCCCCTTTTGGAAGCAGCCTGAGCTCATCGGGCTTGATCGACCGCGATACAAAAAGCATGGCCACGTACACAAGGATGCCGATGAAAATCGCGGCAATCGTCGCGATGCCGTTTCCCAGCATCGCCGCCGTCAATTCCCGGTGAAGCTGTGTTTCAAGAGCGGCAGCCATTGCCGCAGATGAACTCCCGATCGCGCTGTGGATCGCGCAATACACCGCTGCGGAGGCCCCGCCCATGACGAGCGCGCTGATGAGGGGCCGCACAAACGTGAGGCCGGGCTCAAAGCGCGTCCCCGTATAGACTACAACGGCACGGTAGTTCAACGCTGTGGCGACGGCGTAGGCCGCCACCGTGCCGATTGCCGCGCCTTTGATATTGAAGAACGGCAAGCCCGTCAGCGCGTATGTGATGGCGAGTTTGCAGCATGCGCCGATCGCGATATTGACAAAAGGGATCATCTGCTTCCCAATCCCTTGAAGCACACTCGTAAGCGCGTCAATCGATGACAGAAATACGATGCCGATCGCAAAGATAAAGAGCGCGGGCGCCGCGCCATCGGCGCCTTCAAGCTGAAGCGGATAGAGCAGGCGCATGACGGGGCCGGAAAGAATCATCAGACCGACTGTACACGGAAGGCCGATGATCAGCGCAAGCCGCAGCCCAAGCGCCACATTGTAATTCAGAAATTCTTTGTCTTTTTCCTTGTAGGCGCGTACGATTGTCGGCACCATACTGACCGCGATAGCCTGCGTCAGCACCTTCGGGAGATTGGTGATCGGCTCCGCAAAACCCGTGAGCTGCCCATACATACTGCGTACCTCGACCGCATTGAAACCCGCCTGCGACAGCCTTGCGGGCACCACCCACATATCGATGTTGTACATGATCGGCATGATAGCCGCGCCGACCGTGATGGGTATGGCGATCCACGCGATTTTTTTGATGACGGCGCCCGTAGGCTCGCGCCCTTTTGCCTCGCGCGCCCGCTTGGCCTCCTCGCGCCGCTCACGGTATGAAGCGGCGCGGCGAAAGCGCGAATACAGGATGCCGAGCGTGAACAAGCCCGCCACAGCCCCGGCCGTCGCGCCGAATGTGCCGCCGGCCGCCGCGTATTCCTTGCCCATCTTGATCAGCAGGAACGCGAGCGCGAGTCCGGCGATGACACGAAACGCTTGCTCTGCCACCTGCGACAGCGCCGTCGGCTTCATGTTCTGCATGCCCTGGAAATACCCGCGGAGCGCTGCCATGATCGGCACAAATACCAAAGCCGGCGCAATCGCCCGCATCGCGTAGACGGCACTCGAGAGATCCGTCATCTTGGACGTGATGGCGCCCGCGCCGAAAAACAATACGCAGAAAAAGCAGGCGCCGATCACAGCCATGAAGACGAGCGCTATTTTGAACACGCGATTTGCGCCGCCGGGATCGCCATCCGTCAGGTGTTCGGCCACAAGCCTGGATATCGCAATCGGTATGCCCGTCGTCGCGATCACGACAAGCAATGTGTAAATGGGGTAGACCGCATTGTAATACCCCATCCCCTCGTCGCCGATGAGGTTGCCGAGCGGGATGCGAAAGAAAGCGCCGATGATTTTGATGATGATGCCGGCTGCCGACAGAATCGCCGCGCCGTACATAAAGGTGCGCTTGCCTATCGGCGTATGGTAATTGCTCATGAATGGCCTGCCGGAATCTCTTTCAGAATCCGCGCGCGCGCGCGCGTTGTTTCGGCGACCGCCCGCTCGACATCGACCGTAGGAAAGGCGCCGCTTTCATAGACCACGCGCCCGTCGGAGACCGTCATGAGGATATCACGGCTCGATGCCGAAAAAACGAGATTGTTAGCCAGTTCAAAGACAGGCCCAAGCGAAGGCGACAATAGGTCGATCACAATGAGATCGGCACGGAAGCCTTCTTTGACAAAGCCGCAATCCGGCCGGCCTTGGGCAAGCGCCCCCGCCCGCGTCGCCGCGAAAAGCGCCTGTGCCGGCGTAATGAGCGTCGGATCCCCAAAACGGATCTTTGCCGAAAGCGAAAGCATCTTGATCTCCTCAAAAAAATTGAGGCTGTTGTTGCTCGCGGCCCCGTCCGTGCCGAGCGCGACGCCAAGCCCTTTGCTTAGCATGAGCGGGACGTGCGCGATGCCGCTCGCGAGCTTCATATTGCTGACCGGGCAGCTCACGGCCATGACGCCCTTTTCTTTCAGGATGTCTGCGTCTTCCTCCTCGATCCAAACGCAGTGCGCCGCAAGGCCGCCGTTGTCAAACACGCCGCCGTCCGCAAGTACGCGCACGGGCGTCCGCCCGCTGTTGCGTTTTTTGCATTCTTCATGCTCCCCCTGCGTTTCGGAAACATGGGCATGCACCGGTGCGCCCGTTTCCCGCGAGAGGCCCGCTACGGCTTCGATGAGCCCCGGCGTCGCCGTGTATTCGGCATGCAGCCCGATATCGACGCGGATGCGCCCATCCGACGTATTGTGATAGTCGTAAAAAAGCTTTCGGGATTCCCCGTAAGGGCGAAAACCTGTCAGGTCAAGGCTATCGCCAAAATACGAAAGCCCTCGCGAAGCGTTCATTTTGGCGCCGGATTCTGAGGCTGCCCGCACAATGTCTTCACAGAAAAAATACTGGTCTGATGATGAAACGACGCCATGCGCAAAGGATTCGGCCATCGCAAGCTGCGTCGCGCGGTAGCAGTCTTCCCCTGTCAGCCTGTCCTCAAAAGAAAATATCTTTTCGAGCCAGTCCGAAAGCGGCAGGTTTTCGCCATAGCCGCGCATCAGCGTCATGGGCGCATGCGTATGGGCGTTGTAAAAAGCGGGCATCAGCAGCTTTCCGTGCCCGTCAATGATGCGCTCGCCTACGGCGGCGGCGCCGATAGACCCGCTCCCGCCTACTCCGGCAATGCGCGCGCCGTCCGTCCGCACGTCCATAGCGCGCGCGACCGAAAAATCCTCACCCAGCACCGAAATATCCTTAAAGAGCAAGATAGCCCTCCAGCCGCGCAAACAACACATCCATCTCCTCGGGCTTGCCGATGCTGATGCGCAAGCGGTCACAGATCCGGGGCTTGTCGAAATAACGCACATAGACGCCGTTTGCCTTCAGCTGCTCAAAAATTGCTTTCGCGCGCACCGCACTGCCGCAGCCTGCAAAAAGGAAATTTGACGAGGATTCCGGCACATCAAATCCGAGCGTGCGCAAACGCCGCGCCGCGCTATCGCGCGTCTCTTTGATCTTGCCGACAACGGCCTGGTAATATGCCTCGTCCTCCAGTGCCGCCGCTCCCGCTACCGCCGTCACAACGCTCACCGGATAAGAATTGAACGAATCCTTCGCGGCCGTCAGCGCAGCAATGAGACGCGTATCCCCGACCGCATAGCCGACACGAAGCCCCGCAAGCGATCTTGATTTGGAAAACGTACGCGTCACAAGCAGATTTGGCGCTGCAACTGCCCGTGAAATCGCGCTGAAATCCGCAAAATCGGCATAGGCCTCGTCAACAATGACGACAGAAGCGCCGCCGTTTGCCGCAAGCACCCCATCCAAAAATGCTTCGCCTTCGGCAAGGCCCGTCGGCGCGCCCGGATCGCAAACCACAATTCCGCCGTTTTGCCTTGCGAAACTATCCGCGCGCGGATGAAAATCGTCCCCCACAGGCAGCGTCTCAAACGGAATCCCAAAAAATTTGCACCAAACCGGATAAAACGAATAAGTCACATCAGCAAAAAGCACCGGCCGCCCCTCGCCAAAACCAAAGCACGCGCGAAAAGCCAACGCGAGCACTTCGTCAGAACCGTTGCCGACAAAAACATTTTCTTTCGCAATGCCATGATAGGCCGCAAGCGCCTCGCGCAACACTCCGCCATCCTGTTTCGGATAGAGCCTGAGCCGCCGCCCGTCAAAATCCGCAAGCGCTTTCAGTACGCCCGGCGCAGGCGGATACGGGTTTTCGTTCGTATTCAGCTTGACGATGCCCGATTCGGGCTGCTCGCCGCTGGCATAAGGCTCGCCGCCATACAAGCCGCATATGAAAGAGCCCTTGCCGTCCCTCATTCCGTCTGCCCCGAAGGCAAGCCGCCGCTGTCGCTTTCCTCGGTTTCCGCGCCATCGGCGCCGGCTTCGGCGCTGCCCTCCGCATCGGGGGCTCCATCCGCAGCCTCCGCACTGCCCTCTGCCCCCTCAGGCAAGCCGCCCTCCGCGCTGCCGGAATCCCCTTCTGCGCCAAGGCTCGGGTTGCGCGCGCTTTCAAGTTCGGAAAGGCTGATTGGCGGTTTTCCGGTTTCAGGGTTGATAAGCCCCGAATACTGGATGTCGGATTCTTCCACCAATTTGTCGAGCGCCTCCGTCGTGCGTTCGCCCCCGACATAAGAATCAATCGTTTCCCGGGCCTCCTCGAGCGTCTGTACACTTTCTTCGGTCTTGCCGGCCAACTTGATGATATGGTAACCGAATTCGGTTTCCACGATATCCGAGACCTCGCCGGGCTCAAGCGCAAGCGCCGCTTCCTCAAACGGCTCGACCATTTGGCCGGCGCCGAATGTCCCTAGGTCGCCGCCATCCTCGCCACTGCCGTCATCGCTGTATTCGTTTGCGAGTTCCGCAAAATCCGCGCCGTCCTTGATCTGTTCAAGGATCGACTCCGCTTCCGCGAGTTTTTCGGGAGTATGCTCGGGATCGCTGACCAGGATATGGCTCGCCTGCATAGACAAGGGCGTTGTGAAATAATCGGGGTGTTCGTCGTAGTACGCCTGCGCATCCTCATCCGTCACGGGCCCGTTTTCCAACACTTCTTCCTGAAAAGCCGTGACATACGCCACATATTCCTGATAATACGCCACATGCGATTTTTTCACACCGTGCGAACGCAATTGATTGGCCGTATCGGCCGATGAGAAGACGGCATCTGTCGTTTCTTTGATCTCGGCCTTTTTTTCCTCCGTCAGTATGGTCTTCCCCTCATTTTCAAAATGCGTTTTTATCGCTTCGAAAGGCACGCAAACATTGATCAGGATGCTGTTGTCCTGCACCAGCACCGTATCCTTTGCGGTTTGCTTCGCATCCGCCTCTGCCGAGCCGGAGAGCCCCGCCGCAGGATCCGTATCGCCCGAAAACTGCCCGGTCTGCATATATTCGAGATAGGAATCGAGCCCATTGACCGTACCGCTGCGGATTGATGTGCCATTCACTTTCGCAAGCGTCCCGCCGAGCTGAACCTGCCAAATCGCGACAAACACCGCCGCGATGCAGACGATCACGATTGCCAGTGCCAAAAACCTCTTCCTGAGGACGCGTTTTCTTTTCGCTTTGCTCATGTAAACCATATGTTTCAACGATTCCTTTCACCGATATCAACCAAGATTAGCAACCAAACAATTTTACTTATCATACCAGACTGAAGCAATCCTGAAAAGCGCCCCGTTGCGAAGATGAAGCTATACCTTTCTGAGAAAGGCCGCGAAAAGGCAGGCCCCTGCCGAGCAGAATACAAGATACAGGACGCCCACCCCTATCAGATAGTCGCCAAAAAGCATGAGTATCACCATGCCGAGGCTGCAAAACATCAAATTGGCAAAACCGATCAGCGAAGAAACGCTCCCCGTATCGCTCTCCTGCGCGTTCAGCCCGAGAAAGATGCAGAGCGGCTTGCACATGGCGACGGCAAAGGACGAAGGGATGATGAACAGGATGAATACAAAGGGCGATGTACCGCCGGCGAGCAAGATGCCCGCGCCGCAAAGCGCCACCATGCCAAGGCCGAAATACGCGGCAAACGTGCGGCCGAAACGCCTCGAAATCGGCGCGTAGGCAAACGAGCCGATCATCATCGATATCGCGCTGGCCGCAAAAAACAAGCTGTATACCTGTTCCGACAAACCGAAGCGGTTTTGGAAAATATACGGCGACGCGTTGATGAACGCCATGATCGGGATTGACGGAATCGAGAATATGATCACGATAAATACAAAACGCCGATTGCGCAGGACGACATGAAGCCTGCCAAGCGCGGCAAAGACCCCCGTCGCCAAAGGCTCGCGTAGCGTCTCGCTGAAATAGAGCGCGCCCGCCATGACCACCGCGCCCATCGCCGCCATCATGACGAAGATTCCGTGCCAATTGGCCACCTTCAGTATCAATGCCCCGATCGTCGGCGCGATGGCGGGGCCAATCAGCGCCATGCCCTGCACGATGGAAAGGACGCGCTCCTGCCGGTCCGCGTCAAAAACATCTTTCACGAGCGCGGAGGAAACCATCACAGCCGCCCCGCCGCCTACCGCCTGAAGCACGCGGGATATGACCATCACTTCAATCGTAGGCGCAAAAACGCAAAGCAGGCTGCCCGCGAAATAGAAAGACCCGCCCGCAATGCTGACCGGCCTTCTCCCGTATTTGTCGCTGAGCGGCCCCCACAGCAGCGACGAGACGGCAAGCGCCGCCGTGAACAAGATCATCGTCAGGTTGGTCATGGCGTCGGTCGTATCGTAATACGCGGAGATCGACGGCAGCGCGGGCAGATAAAAGTCGGTGGACAACATAGGCGTCGCACCGACCAAAATCAAATAAACTTTGAAAAACCTGCTGTTTTGCAGCTCCTCGTTCCGCTTCTTCATACTGGAACATTATATATCAAATTCGCTCCGATAGATAACATCATTTTG
>JAITMX010000130.1 GCA_031290775.1 Eubacteriales Family XIII. Incertae Sedis bacterium | reverse complement strand
CCGCCTGACTGCGTTGCAAAGCCTCGCCGTACTACCAGTACGGCTACGTTTTGCGCCTTGTCAGCCGAAAAAAATCCTGCGCCAAATTTGTCCACTTTATTTTTCACCACTTCCTAATGATTGCAATGATTGGTGCAATGATTGCAACTGTGAAAGGGCCAGCGCGATGAATCTCCTTGACTTGATATTCCCAAAAGCCCTGTACTGTATCTCGTGCGGGCGCCCGCTGCCGCCGCAAGGCGTCGCCGGCATTGCTTTGTGCGGGCGCTGCGCAGGCGAAATCGTATGGGTGAGGGGGCGGCGCTGCGCAAAATGCGGCAGGCCGCTTGCGGATGAAAACCCGGCGCCCCTTTGCCGGGACTGCGCTTCCCGGGCAGAGCATATTTTTGGCAGGGCGACCGCGTGCGCGCTTTACGCGGGCCGCGCCGCAGAGCTCATACGCGATATGAAATACCGGGGCAAGCCGTACTACGCGGAGACGCTGGCCGCGTTTATGGCCGCGAGGCATCTTGCCGACGCCGATCCCGGGACGGGCGAACTGCCATACTACGACTTTGTGGCCGCGGCGCCGATGAGCGCAAAGAAAAAGGCCATGCGCGGCTTTGACCAGGCGGCGCTGCTCGCGCGCGGCTTTGCGCGGCGGGCCGGCATCCCCTATGCCGCGGACGCGCTCGTGCGCACGCACGAAACGGATGTGATGAGCAGCCTGTCCGGCGACAACAGGAGGCAAAATCTCCGGGGCGCTTTCGCGCTTGGTTGTGATATGATAAAAACGGCAGCAGGCAAACGCTTTCTGCTGGCGGACGACGTCTATACGACGGGCAGCACCGCCGACGCGTGCGCCGAAACGCTGTTTGACGCGGGCGCCGCCGGCGTGGACGTCATCGTGTTTGCGACCGGCGCGGATGTGCGCCATGCCGAAGACCGCCCGGCTGTGGTTGAAAGTCCAAGCCAGCTGCGGGCAAAAGGACCCACGTAAACCGCCGCCCCGGCGGCGGCGATCATGGCGCAGTTTAGGCGTAAGCCCCGACGGCCTCCGAAAGGGGGACGCGGGCGGGTGTGGGGTCAAAGACCAGGTCAGCGGGCGGTCTTCGGTGCGGAGCAAAGCTGTCTTTTCTCCGCGCCGCGCAGTATCTGCCGAAAAGAAGCCGGCTTTTTCACGAAAGAAATACGATATTATCACAACAAAGCCACATTTCTCACGGGAAGTATGTTATATTATAGCTACCAAGCTGTCTTTGGGGACAAAATCACAGCCGGACTGGGGAGGGCGACAAAATGAAAATCATCATTACCGTAAAAAACATCAAGGCAAACGACCATTTGAGAAACACGATCAAGACCAAACTTTCAAAGTTGGACAAGTATTTTTCAAGCGATATCGAGACAGCCGTCACATTGTCGATGGAGAAAGACCGTCAAAAAATAGAGGCAACCATCAACGCGGCCGGCGCGGTCTTCCGCGCGGAAGAAACTACGCAGGATATCTATACGGGGATCGACCGCATCGCGGACAAGTTGAGCAGCCAGATGAGCAAGTTCAAGCGCAAAATCGCAAAACGCCACAAAGACAACAAGTCGATCCGTTTTGAGGATATTCCGGATTCCCTTGAGGCGGCGGATACCGCTACGTTTGAGATCGTGCGCCGCAAGACCTATGAGCTCATGCCGATGACGCCGGAAGAGGCCATCCTTCAGATGGAGCTTTTGTCGCATAGTTTTTTCATCTTTCTTGACATGGAACGGGACGCGGCGAGCGTCGTGTACAGGCGCAATGACGGCAAATACGGCTTGCTCGAAACCACCCGCTGAATAGGCAGTGGGCATCATGGTGCAAGAATTTTTCGATACGCTTGCGTTGCAGATAGGGCCGACCGACTTTATCGATATCGCGATCATCGCGTTTATCATCTACCAGATCCTCCGGTTTATCCGGGAGACGCGCGCCGAGCAGCTCGTCAAGGGCCTGCTCATCCTGATTGTCATCATGGTCATTTCCGGCCTCCTGCATCTTTACGCGCTGAACTGGGTTTTGAAAAACCTCATGCAGTTTGGCATGATCGCGCTCGTCATTGTATTTCAGCCCGAGCTCAGGCGCGCGCTCGAATACCTCGGGCGGAGCCGTTTCCTTCGCGGCAGGCTTCGGGCCGGGGACAAGGAGAAAGCAAAGGCGGCTGCGGCTGCGGTCGCCGGCGCGACAGGCTATTTTTCCACAAACAAGATCGGTGCGCTCATCATCGTCGAGCGGGACGTCACGCTCAACGACTTTTCGGAAACGGGCGTGATTCTCAACAGCGATTTGTCGGCGGCGGCATTGGAAAACATCTTTTTCAAAGGGGCGCCGCTTCATGACGGCGCGGCCATTATTTCAGGGGACAAGATACGGGCGGCAGCCTGCGTGCTGCCGCTGACGCGCAGCAAGGACCTGCCTTCCGAACTCGGCATGCGCCACCGCGCGGGCCTTGGCATCACGGAAGTGTCCGATGCCTACGCGATCATCGTATCGGAGGAGACGGGTGTTATTTCGGCGGCGCGCGACGGGCGCATGAACAGGTTTCTCGATGTGAAAGCGCTCGAAAAAGCCCTGCTTGATATTTACCTGAGCGATTCCGAGCCGATTTCAAACGGGATCTTCAAGGCATTTGAGAAAGAGGGGGGACATGCTAAAAAGCAATAAAATCAACCTCCTGATCTCGATCGTCGCGGCCATCGCGCTTTGGGCCTATATCACGACGGTGGTCAACCCCGAGACCGAGACGACGATTGGGAATATCCCGGTCGAGCTCGTCAATATCGATGCGCTCAACGACCGCGGTTTTACAATCAACGAAGGCATGACGTACCTCGTGGACATCACGGTCACGGGCGCACGTTCCGAAGTCGCCAAGCTGACGTCGGCAGATTTCAGGGCCACAGCCGATATGACGGGATACCGCAAGGGCGAAAACGCCGTCCCTGTCAATGTAATCAAGCCAAACAATATCGAGCTCGTGCAGGTCAGGCCTGAAACGATCCTTGTCGCCGTTGTCGATCTGATTACCGTGAACAAGCCTGTGAAGCTCGAATTTGCAGATGAATTCACAGGCGGCGCGGAGCCCGGTTTCATTTCGATTTTGCCGGAGGAAATGGAAGTTTCGGGCGTGACGGCCGTTGTTGACAGCATCGATTACATCCGCGCGGTCGTGCCGGAAGGCGTGCTGGCGGAGGAGGCGAAAGGTTTCAGCCTCGATGTGGTTGCCATCAGCAAAGATGGGCAGCCCGTTTACAATGTCGG
Source organism: Eubacteriales Family XIII. Incertae Sedis bacterium (assembly GCA_031290775.1). Lineage (GTDB taxonomy): Bacteria > Bacillota > Clostridia > Peptostreptococcales > Anaerovoracaceae > WRMW01. The sequence goes on along the minus strand of JAITMX010000130.1, from coordinate 7,337 downwards.
GCTTTCTCAAAGCCAAGTCCAAGTGACGGCTGCGCTTTGCGCGACCAAAATCGTGCCGCTGAAAGTCGATACGCTCGGCGAGCCGAACGAAAACATCGAAGTGACAGATATGCACATCCCGAGCTATATCACGATTCGCGGCCCGAAAGCGGCGATTGAGGGCATTGCGGAAGTTGAGGGCAGGGCTGTCGATCTCTCCGAAATCGCAAATACGATGGAGATCCCAATCGATCCGTATTTGCCGCAAAATGTAGAGGTTGCCGACGCGTCCCAAAATATCTCTGTCAAGATTGAGGTGCAGGGCATCGTCAAAAGGGAGTTTGAGTATACGGCGGATATGATCGAAGTCGCCAACCTCTCGCCCGCGCTTTCCGGCCATGTCAATACGGGCAGCGTGACGGTGACCGTGCTTGCGCCCGAGGCCATTGCCGCGCGGTTGACCCAAAGCGACATCAAACTTTTCGTAGACGCGACGGATTACAGAAAAGCCGGCAATTCAATCGAAATGGAAGTCACAGCGGAATGCGGAATCGAAGTCAAGAGCATCGCGATCGAACCGGCAAAGGTACGCGTCACGATCATCAGGGAAGATTGAAGGATACAGGCGCGGGCATCATATGGGAAGATTTTTCGGAACAGACGGCGTAAGGGGGATCGCGAACAAGGAGCTCACGGGCGAGCTTGCCTATGCGCTCGGCGTCGCGGCCGGCTATGTGCTTGGCAAGCAGGTCAAAGGGAAAAAGCCGAGTGTCCTCATCGGCAAAGACACCCGGATCTCAGGCGATATGCTCGAAGCGGCAATCGGCGCGGGTTTGCTCTCGATGGGTTGCGACATTATGCGCGCCGGAGTCTTGCCGACGCCCGGAATCGCCTATCTCACGCGCAAGACCGAAGCGACGGCGGGCGTCGTCATTTCCGCTTCGCACAATACCTTTGAATACAACGGCATCAAGCTGTTTGATACAAACGGCTTCAAATTGGCCGACACGCTTGAGGATATGATCGCGGAAATCGTGACGAAGGGCGAGGATGTCAACAGCCATATCACGGGCGCGCTGCTCGGCCGGGCCGGCATCTTTGCGGACGAGGCGCTGAAAACCTACGTCTCTTTTCTCAGCGGCAGCGTACGTGAAGACCTCAGCAGCCTCAGGGTCGTTGTTGACTGCGCAAACGGCGCCGCCTGCAAGGCCGCGCGGCAGGTGTTTTCGCATCTCGGCGTGCAGGCCGTGTATATGGGATCCAAACCTGACGGCACAAATATCAATGACGCGCGCGGCTCGACACACCCGGAGGCGATGCAAAAACGCGTCGTGCGCGAGCAGGCGGATGTGGGGCTTGCGTTCGACGGGGATGCCGACCGGCTGATCTGCGCGGACGAAACGGGCGCGCTCATTGACGGGGACAAGCTCATGTACATCTGCGCGAAAGCCATGAAGGAAAGCGGCAAACTTGCGGGCAATCTGCTCACGGCTACGGTCATGAGCAACCACGGCTTTGCGGAGGCGCTTGCGCGCGAGGGCATCGAGCTGCAGCGCGCGGATGTCGGCGACCGTTACGTCATTGAGCTGATGCGGCGGACGGGTTCGGCCTTTGGCGGGGAGCAATCGGGCCACCTCATTTTTCTCGATGAAAACACGACGGGCGACGGCATCTTCGCGGCGCTTCGTTTTCTCGAAGCGCTTCGGCGAAGCGGGCGGAAAGCGTCCGGGCTCGCGGGCGAAGTGACCATCTACCCGCAGGTTCTGAAAAACGCCAAAGTGAAAAACGAAAACAAATACAGCTACGACAAAGACGAAAAGATCGCGGCGGCGATTTGCGAGACGGAGAAAGAATTGGGCGGGAACGGGCGTGTGCTCATCCGGCCCTCGGGTACGGAACCGCTCGTCCGCGTCATGCTGGAAGGTCAGGACAAAATGGATCTCGGCCATATGGCTGACCGGCTTGTCCGCTTGATCGAAATTAGGCTCCGGTAAATATCGGGGGGAAAGGAAACGGTATGTGCGGTATTGTTGGCTATGTGGGCACCGGCAGCGCAAAAGAGATGTTGCTTGCCGGCCTCAGCGCACTCGAATACAGGGGCTACGACTCGGCGGGCATCGCCCTTGTGCGCAAAGGCAAGCTGCTCGTGCGCAAAGAGTCGGGCAAACTCCGTGCGCTCGAAGCCAAGGTTACCGGCAGCGATTTTGACAGCCGGCTCGGCATCGGGCACACGCGCTGGGCGACGCACGGCGCACCGACGCGCGAAAACGCGCACCCCCACGTGAGCGGCGACGGCCGCGTCGCGATTGTCCATAACGGCATCATTGAAAACTTCATGGAACTCAAGGAAGAGCTCATTTTGGAACATGGCGTGGCCTTTGCTTCCGAGACGGATTCCGAGGTCATCGCCCATCTTGTAAGCCTGTATTACGAGGGCGACCTTGTGGAAGCGGTCAGGCGCGCGGCGAAGCGTATGCGCGGCGCCTATGCGGCCTGCGTTGTCGCGGCTGACGACCCGGGCAAAATCGTGGCGATCCGCAAAGACGCGCCGCTCATCGCGGGGATGTGCGAGGAAGGCGGGCTGCTCGCCTCGGACATTCCGGCCTTGCTCAAATACACGCGGGACATTTACCTCATCGAAAACAACGAAATCGTGGTTATTACAAAACAGGATGTCGAAATCTACGACGAGGAACGCACGCGCATGAACCGGGCGCGCACCCATATAGACTGGGATGTCGCCGCTGCGGAAAAGGGCGGATACGAGCATTTCATGCTCAAGGAAATCTACGAGCAGCCGAAAGGCGTGCGCGAGACGCTTGCCCACAGATTGGACGAGAGCGGCGCGATACAGCTTGATGATCTGGGGTTCACAAAGGAGTGGGCAGACAAACTTGAGCGGATCTACATCGTCGCCTGCGGCACGGCCTGCCACGCGGGCATGGTCGGCAAGGCTATGATCGAAAAATACGCAAAGATTCCGTGCGAGACCTGCCTTTCATCGGAGTTCCGCTACAGCGACCCGATCGTGAATGAACGCACGCTCTGCATTTGCATCAGCCAGTCTGGCGAGACAAGCGACACGCTCGAAGCGCTGCGCGAGGCGAAGCGAAGAGGGGCCGAAGCGCTTTCGATCGTCAATGTCGTCGGGAGCTCGGTGGCGCGGGCGTCCGACCATGTCTTCTATACGTGGGCCGGCCCGGAGATCGCCGTCGCGTCGACCAAGGCCTATACGACGCAGCTCGTCTCGCTGTATCTCATTGCGCTGTATCTGGGCCTGCTGCGCGGGCGGGCGACGGAGGCGGAAGCGGGCGCGCTGCTCGCCCAGCTCGCCGAAGTCCCGGCGCTCATCGAAGACGTGCTCGGGCGCGAGGACAGCATACGCGCGCTTGCAAGGCAGCATTACAAAAAGGAAAAGATTTTTTACGCGGGGCGCGGCACGGATGTCGCGACAGCCGAGGAAGCCAGCCTCAAGCTCAAGGAGATATCATACATCAACTCCTATTCGATTGCGGCGGGCGAGCTCAAACACGGCACGATTGCGCTGATTACGCGGGACGTGCTGTTTTTTGCGCTTGCGACGCAGACGAAACTGTATGACAAGATGCTGTCAAATATCGAGGAGATGAAGGCGCGGCAGGCGCAGGTGGTCGCGGTCGCGAAGGCCTCTGACGCGCGGGTCGCGGAGGTGGCGGACGACACGTTTTTCATCCCGGACTGTTCGGATGAGGTCGCGCCGATTGTGGCGATCGTCATGTTTCAGCTCTTTGCCTACCATGTGGCAAAATTTCGCGGGCGCGAGATTGACCAGCCGCGCAATCTCGCAAAATCGGTGACCGTGGAGTGACGCGGCGGAAAATCGGATTTTCATAATCGGGGGAAGCAACGATGCGCATCGACAAGGATCATTTCAGAGGCTGCCTGCTCGGCGGCGCGACGGGAGACGCCAAGGGATATGATGCCCGCGAGGGCGGAAGGGATCTCATTTCCGACAACACGCAACTGTCAATCTTTACGGTTGACGGCATCGTCTGGGCGGACGAGCGCGCAAAACGCAAGGGTGTCTACGCCTATGTCCCGGGCCTTTTTTACTCTTACCAAAAATGGTATTACACACAGACGGGGGGGCTCGCCGACAAGGATTATGGGTTTATACTGAATGGCGGCGAGGTGCTGCGCCACGACGAGCTTTTTGCGCGGCGCGGCGAGGGCGTGACGAGCCTGAACGCGCTGGCGTCGTCGATCAAAAACAGCTACGGCACAATCGAAAGCCGTATCAACAATCTGAACGGCCCCGGCTGCGTCTGCCGCGCCGCGCCGATCGGCCTGTACTTCGCGAACGATCCGGACATGGCGTTTCGCGTCGGCTGCGAGAGCGCGGCGCTCACGCACGGGCATACCGAGGCGATCATGTCGGCGGGCTATATGGCTGTGCTCATCGCGCATTTGGCGCAAGGGAAGGCGCTCGCGGAAGCGGCGGCGGCGGCGCTCAAAAAGCTCGGCGAAAGCGCTTTTTCGGACCCGCTGCCGGGAGAGCTGATCCGCCGGGCGATTGGCCTTTCGGAAACGGAAAAATCGCCGCGCAAGGCGATCGAGGCGATCGGAGAGGGTTGGATCGCGCCGGAAGCCGCCGCGATCGCGACCTATCTCGCCTTTCGTTTCGGAAACGATTTTGAGGGCGCCATCGACGCGGCGACGGATTTCAACGGCAATACGGACAGCATCGCGCCCGCTTGCGGCAACATCATCGGCTGCATCGTGGGCAGCCTCGAAATACCGATCGAGTGGATACTCGATTTGGAACTTGCGGGCCTGACGGCTCGTGGCGCAGACCTGCTGCTGAAAGCGCAGACGGAGTACATCGGGGTATGATGCCGCCGCGTGTGTCAGGGGGGACGTCAGGCTGTATGAAAAACAGTCTGATACGCGCCCCTTGGCGCACTGGCCGGAAGCCGCCCGCCGCGGTTCCCTACCACTTGTGCAGGAAAGGCGACAGCCGCTTGTACAGCACAAACACGACTGCGGTATTGATTGCCATCTTCAGCAGATTGAAAGGCAGGATGACCGGCAGGACCATCGCTTTGACAAACTCGACCGACGTAACCATGAAATGCGGCGTAATCAAGAGGTTTGCCGGAATCATCGCGCCCGCCATGCAGAGGCCGCCGATGATGAGCGCGGCCAAGCCCCATTTTTTCGATTGGAAGCCCTTTGCCTTTTCGTAGATTCCGCCGGCGACGAGCACGAATACCCCGATCGCGATGATATGCATAATCATCCCGTAGGGGCCGCTGGCCGGCCCCATCATGAGGTCGTGCAGCAGGATGGATGCCACGCCGATCACGAGCCCCGGCAGCGGGCCGAACGCGAAAGCCGCGATGATGATCGGGATGTCCGAAACCTCAAATTCGAGGAAAGGCGCCGCCGGCAAGATTGGGAAATGAATGAAAGAGAAGATGACGGCGATGCCGGTCATGAGCCCCATTTTGGCGAGTTTTTGCGTACGCGAATTGATGTTGGCGTTTGACATGATGGTTCCTCCCGTCCGGACTATGACCGTCGGTCACTGGATTCAAACCAGGTCGGCCTCTCGGCTCGCGGACTTGTCGCTTTGCGCGCTTCACCGCCGGTGGGGATTTGCGCCCCGCCCCGAAACAATATAACAATTGTTTTCATCATAGCGATTTTCGCCCACTGTGTCAAATTCGCGGCGCGGCGATGACGGTGTCAACAAGTTGGCGAGAGCAAATCATGCCGCTTCAACAACGAAAGTTGTGAAGGCGCAGTTTTTCTCATATCCCTCCCGCCATCTTCAAATACCAAATGACCGCCTTCGGCGACGATTTGCATCCATAAAATGATTGATATGGTGGCTCCTGACATACGAATCAGGAAGGGTCGCGAGTTTTTCAACATCGCTCCTCGACGGAAATGAGAAAGCGGTTGGGGCGATAGATGGGCGGCGCGTTGCCGAAGTGACGACGGAGGTGTTATACTTTGACGAGGAAAGCAAAGGTTGCGATTCAGGTATAAACGCCTGTTTGAAGGAGGTTCCCGTATGACCGGGCTTGGAATCCGCAGAAAATTCAACATCACCGGCTCATGCAATCCGGACAGGCATTATATGGTCAATGTGGACGCGAAGATTGAAGCGATCGTGCGGGACTATATCATGCCGGGGGAATATTTCACCATCAACCGGGCGCGGCAATACGGCAAGACGACGACGCTGGAATTGCTGCGGCGGCGGCTTGCGGCGGATTATTTCGTCCTTGATATGAGTTTCGAGGGCGCGGAGTCGTATTTCACCTCCCTCGAGAATTTGGCCGCCGGCATTCTGCGAAATTTCATACGTTTAAGCAAAGAGCAATTTCCTGAATTGGCGAAAATATGGGAGCGGAAAGCGGACGCGGAGTTTCCGCTCGACGATTTGGGCGACCGCATTACGGAATTTTGCGAAGCGGCGGGGCGGGGCGTTGTGCTGATGATCGACGAGGTTGACCGCGCTACTGACTTTAGCGTGTTTTCGGCGTTTCTCGGATTGCTGCGAAAGAAATATCTCAACCGTTCGGGTAAAGGCACTCCTACTTTCCAGAGCGTGATTCTTGCGGGCGTCCATGACATCAAAAACCTGCGGGCGAAGATTCGCCCAGACGCGGAGCACAGCTACAACAGCCCTTGGAACATCGCCGCGCCGTTTAACATCGATATGAGCTTTGGGCCGGACGAAATCGCCACGATGCTTCTCGAGTACGAAGGCGACCATCCAACAGGCATGGATATCACGGCGGTTTCGGAGCGGCTCTATTATTACACAAGCGGCTACCCCTTTCTTGTCAGCCGGCTTTGCAAGACCATTGACGAGAAGCCATTGGAATGGGCGAACGCGGGCGTAGACGAAGCGGTGAATCTTCTTCTGCGGGAAAACAACACGCTCATTGACGATTTGATCAAGAACATTCTCGGCAACCCGTCCTTTGGCAAATTGCTTGAGAGAATCCTGCTTGGCGGTGTTCCTGTTTCTTTTAACTTGGACAACCCCGACATTGCCCTCGGGGTGATGTTCGGCGTCATGGAACGGACGGAGGACGGGAAGGTGCGGGTCTCCAATGTCATTTTTGAAACGCGGGTCATGGATTACTTTATTTCGGTGTCGGAAACGAATGCGCTTACGGAAAAATACGCGTCAGATTCGCAGTTTGTCAAGAATGGGCGCTTGGATGTCGCCCATGTCGTCAACCGCTTCGCGGCATTCATGAAGTCCGAATACCGCGACGAGGACGGGGCGTTCATCGAGCGTCAGGCGCGGCTTTTGTTCCTGAGCTTTCTGAAGCCCATCATCAACGGGACAGGGCACT
>JAITMX010000117.1 GCA_031290775.1 Eubacteriales Family XIII. Incertae Sedis bacterium | reverse complement strand
TCGACCTCCACTTCGTACGTATTGCCATTGACTGTGATGTTGTATTTCTTCATTTTGGACTGTCCTCCTTCAATCTTGCGCCTTCTATGCGCATATCAACTTTGTGCCCTGTACCACCGACCCGATTTTGCGCCTTACATTCTGCGCGTGTCGATCGACTCCTGCGTGCCCATGACGCCCCAGACAGGGCGCACGCCGGCTGTCCGGTCGATCTTGCGGATATACAGCGTCTGTATGAACTGTTCCGCTTCGTATGCCGCGACCGCCGCCGCGATGACGCAGGCGAGCTCGTCGCCTGAGACCGCGCCCGCCGGTGAAGCTGCGGGGTCCGCCGCCGTCACTGCCACAGACTCGGCAACCTCGACCCCGGGCGCGGGTGCCGCATCGGCGCTTGCCGCCGCCGGCGCGGATGCCCTGCCGGCGCTTGCCGCCCCGGGCGCCGCATTGGCGCTTGTGTCCACCGCCGCCGCCTGTTTTTTCTTTCCGAAAATTCCCATGGCGCCCTCCTACAGTGGAATATCCCCGTGTTTTTTCGCGGGGAGCGATTGCCGCTTGGATTCGAGCATGTCAAAGGCGCTGATCAAACGCTGGCGCGACTCGCGCGGCTCAATGACATCCTCGACGTAGCCGAGCTCGGCGGCACGGTACGGGTTGTTGAATTTTTCTTCGTACTCCGCGACCTTCGCCTTGCGCGTCGCAATCGGGTCTTCCGCGTTTTTGATGTCGTTTTTGAATACGATATTTGCCGCGCCCTCGGCGCCCATGACGGCAATCTGCGCGCTCGGCCAAGCGAGCACGACATCGGCGCCAAGCTCTTTGTTATTCATCGCGATGTACGCGCCGCCGTAGGCTTTGCGGAGTATCAGCGTCACGCGCGGCACGGTCGCTTCGCAGAACGCGTAGAGCAGCTTTGCGCCGTGGCGGATGATGCCGCCGGTCTCCTGGTCCGTGCCCGGCAGGAAGCCCGGCACGTCTTCGAGCACGAGCAGCGGGATGTTGAACGCGTCGCAGCGCCGCACAAAACGCGCCGCCTTGTCCGAAGCGTTGATGTCGAGGCAGCCCGCGGCCACGGCCGGCTGGTTTGCGACCACGCCGACGGTATTGCCGCCGAGGCGGATGTAACAGGTGATGATGTTTTTCGCGTACTCCTTTGCGACGTCAAACACCTTGCCGCCGTCCGCGATGGCCTTGATGATCTTGTACATATCATAGGCTTTGTTCGGGTTGTCCGGGATGATGTCGTCAAACTCCGGAATCAGGCGGTTGGGGTCGTCGTCCGTATAGGCCGGCGGCGCCGTTTCAAGATTGTTCGATGGCAGATAGGACAAAAGCTCTTTGACCTGCGCAAGCGTGTCCGCGTCGTCCTTGCCCATGAAATGCGCGACGCCGCTCTTTGCGTTGTGCGTGCGCGCGCCGCCAAGCTCCTCCGCCGTGATCTTTTCGCCCGTGACCGTTTCGATGACCTGCGGGCCCGTGATGAACATCTGGCTCGTGCCGTCAACCATGAAGATGAAGTCCGTGATGGCCGGCGAGTAGACCGCGCCGCCGGCGCAGGGGCCCAAAATAACGGAAATCTGCGGGATGACGCCCGAGCTGATTGTATTGTTGTAAAATATCTTTCCGAATCCCGACAGGGACGTGACGCCTTCCTGGATGCGCGCGCCGCCGCTGTCGTTGAGGCCGACGATGGGCGCGCCCATTTTCAGCGCCATCTCCTGCACTTTCACGATCTTGTTGGCGTGGTATTCGCCCAAGGAGCCGCCGAGCACCGTGAAGTCCTGCGCGTACGCGTACACGAGGCGGCCCCCGATGGCGCCATAGCCCGTCACGACGCCGTCGCCGGGCGCACGCGTGCCCCCCATGCCAAAGTTGTTGCTCCGGTGATGGACAAAGACGTCAAGCTCGACGAAACTGCCATCGTCGAACAGGATGCCCAGCCTTTCCCGCGCGGTCAGCTTGCCATTTTTGTGCTGGGATTCGATGCGTTTCTCACCGCCACCCAAGGCCACTTCGGCCTTTAGCCTGCGCAGCTCTTCTAATTTTTCGTTTGCCATATTTTACCTCCCTGCGGTCGGCATACGACCGTGCAAATTTCTCCATAAATCATTCTTAAAACACATAATTATCCACACTTGCGTAACTGTTCAGACTTGCCTCGTCATTGCGAGCGAAGCAATCCAGTGGATAATGGATTGCCGCGGTCGCTACGCTCCCTCGCAATGACGGGCAATTGGCTTGCAATAGCACGGTGTCTGAGCAGTTGCACACTTGCCTCCTACTCCGGCTTTTCGGGCGCGCCGGCCTGGTCGGCGCTTTCTTTGGTTTTCTTGGCCGGTTTTCTAACCGGCTTTTTGGCCGCCGTTTTTGCCGCCGTTTTAACCGGTTTTTTTGCCTCGGCCTTCTTTGCAGGCTCCTCGAGCCCTTCCTCGCAATCGTCTTCGTTGGCCTCGTCGTCCTCGTCGTCTTCGTCGTCCCCGCCAAGCCCTCCGTCTGCGTCCTCTTCGTCCGCGTCGTCATCGAACAATTCGAGCTCCAGCTCCTCCGCCTCGCGCTCCGCTTCCGCAGCCGCCGCGATCGCCGCTTCCGCAAGAATCTGCTCGGTCTCGGCCGCCTCAATCGCGTTGCGCTCGCTGATGCGCGCCTCCTCGCTTTTTATGATCTCGGCAAGCTGACCGACCGTCATCTGGTCTGTGAACAGCGCTTCAAATTGATCCCCGTCAAGCGTTTCGATTTCGAGCAATGCCTGCGCGACTCTGTGCAGCTTGTCGACGTGCTCCGTGAGAATCTGCTCCGCGGTGATGAACGCCTCCTCGATAAAGGCTTTGATCTCCTCGTCGATCTCCGACGCGATCTCTTCCGAATAGTTTTTGTGCGAGGTGAAGTCTCGGCCGAGAAACACCTCGTCCTGCGCGCTGTAATTGACCGTCCCGAGCTTTTCGCTGAAACCGTATTTTGTGACCATGTCCCGCGCGATGTCGGTCGCCCGCTGGATGTCGTTGCTCGCGCCCGTGCTGATGTCGTGCAGCGTGAGTTTTTCCGCGACGCGGCCGCCGAGCAGGTGCACGATCTGCTCCTGCATCTCGATCTTTGTCCCGTAATATTTGTCCTCTTTTGGAAGAATCATCGTAAAGCCGCCCGCGCGCCCGCGTGGGATGATCGTGATCTGGTGCACGGGGTCCGTATTTGGCAGCACCCGCGCCACGATGGCGTGGCCAGCTTCGTGGTAGGCCGTGAGCTTGCGCTCCGTTTCGCTGATGACGCGGCTCTTTTTCTCCGGCCCCGCGATGACCTTTGTGATCGCTTCCTCGACCTCTTCCATGCGAATCTTGCGGCCATTGCGCCTTGCCGTCAGCAGCGCCGCCTCATTGAGCATGTTTTCGATATCGGCAGGCGTGAAGCCCGGAGTCCTGCGCGCGAGCACCTTGGGCTCGACCTCGTCGGACAGGGGCTTGTTGCGCGAATGCACGCGGAAGATCGCTTCCCTTCCTTTGATGTCCGGTATGCCGATGACGACCTGCCGGTCGAAACGCCCCGGGCGCAGCAAGGCAGGGTCGAGGATGTCCGGCCTGTTTGTCGCGGCAAGGATGATGATGCCGCTGTTCTCGCCAAACCCGTCCATCTCGACGAGCAGTTGGTTGAGCGTCTGCTCGCGCTCGTCGTGGCCGCCGCCAAGCCCCGCGCCGCGCCTGCGGCCGACCGCGTCGATCTCGTCAATAAAGATGATGCACGGGCTGCTTTTTTTTGCCTGCTCGAACAGGTCCCGTACACGTGAGGCGCCGACGCCGACAAACATCTCGACAAAGTCCGAGCCCGAAATCGTAAAGAACGGCACCTCCGCTTCGCCCGCCGTCGCTTTTGACAGATAGGTCTTGCCCGTCCCCGGAGGGCCGATGAGCAGGATGCCCTTCGGTATCCGCGCACCGAGCTCATTGTATTTCGCGGGGTTTTTCAGGAAATCGACGACCTCCGCCAATTCCTCTTTTTCCTCGTCAAGGCCCGCGACGTCCTCATAGGTCACCTTCGTCCCGCTGCCTTCCTTGTGCAGCCGCGCGCGGCTCCGCCCAAACTGCATCACCTTGCCGCCGCCCGCGCCCGCGCCGTTCATGATGAAGTACATCACAAAGATCAGCACGCCGACCATGAGCAGCGTCGGCAGCAGGCTCGCGAGGATGCCGCCCTCTTTGGGCTTGGGGCTCGCGACCTCTTTGATTTTCCCTTCGGACATCTGCGGGAAAACATAGGTCTCGTCGAGCCATCTGATCTCGATGATGTTCGCGGCATAGCAGACGATGATGTCGCCGTTTTTCAGCTCTGCCTGAAGCCTCGTCCCCTCCGTCTCGTAATTCACGACATTTTCTGTTTTGAGCTCATGTGCAAATTCGGAAAATTTGACTTCTTTGATTTCCTCTCCGGCGCCCATATTGCGCGAAAAAAGCGCTATGACAATCACAGCTAGCGCAATGATAAAGAAATACCCATAGTTTCGTTTATTTCGCATTACCAAACTGTCGCGATCTCCCTTCCAAGAAGCGAACGAACCCCGCTTCAAACGCTATAATACCAACCCGAAAATTTTATCACACAGGGTTTGTATATTCAACAAATTTATCCTCGCTGAATTTGCTGTGAATTTGCTGGGATGTAACTGCTCAGACACCATGCTATTGCAAGCCAATTGCCCGTCATTGCGAGGGAGCGCAGCGACCGCGGCAATCCATTATCCACTGGATTGCTTCGCTTCGCTCGCAATGACGAGGCAAGTCTGAACAGTTACGCTGGGATTTGCCCCGGTGTAACAGTTCAGACTGCAGACATAACAATTCGACCTTCATGTCATGGCAGGGGAAATATAGAAAGAAATTGCGAAACCTTGGATGTCCGGTTCGGCGGCGGCAATGTAAACAATATCATTATTTCCCATATATTGTCAATGCGTATTTCAGTCCGTGCTTGGGTGGCGCTTGGGTGGGGCAGCCCCCAAAAGAAGCGGCTTATGCTATCAAATAGTATCTGTGTTCGACATCCCCTTCGATCATCGCCTGTACGCCGACAACGCCCGAAAAGTGGAAGTCTTTCCCGTCCCGTTCAAAATCCAGCAAACCGGAGAAAATATCCTGCTCTGCGCTGCTGCACCCTGTGTACTTTGCCATATAGGAGCCATCGGCCTTTTGGATGGTGATCCGGAGCTCGCGCACAACTTGGGTCGCGCTCAAAGGCACGAGGCCGGGGATCGCTTCTTTTGGTGCGGAAACCTCTGCGGACGCGGCGAGCGCTACGGGTTCCTCGGAAATCACAGAGATTTCCTCTGCCGCTTCGGAAATCCTTGTGTTGGAAAGCGCACCGCCCTTGACGCCGTCAGGAACGCCCAGCGTCCCCCGGCTCGCGAGCGAGACCAATGTGAAAACCATAATCACGGACACAACTCCCGCCGTGCCGATCCACATCCTCAAAATCAATTTTTTGTCCCGGCTCATTTTCTTTACCTCCGATTCCAAAACCGATAGCAAAGTCCTGTCTCTCGCTTACATTCTATGCGCCAAAACCCAATAGTGCAAGCAAAATTTTAATAAAAATTATGTAAAAATTAGTAACTGCCCAGACCTGCCTCGTCATTGCGAGCGAAGCGAAGCAATCCAGTGGATAATGGATTGCCGCGGTCGCTACGCTCCCTCGCAATGACGGGCAATTGGCTTGCAATAGCACGGTGTCTGAGCAGTTACC
>JAITMX010000074.1 GCA_031290775.1 Eubacteriales Family XIII. Incertae Sedis bacterium | reverse complement strand
AACCAAACCTCAACGCCGGCAATCCGCGCGTTACCGAGTTCCATTCGGACGACCAATGGTACCTCCTGCCCGGCTATGACCCGGAGCCGACGAAGATTCCGTATGGCAGCAAGGAGCTGACAGGCGTCTATTATGATGGGTACCCTCAGGTCATCAAGGGGCCGGACACGCAGCCGACCTACAAATGGATGGGGGACTAGGATGTCAAGGTCACCATGCGCGACGGAATCAATTTGGTGGTTGACGTATATCGCCCCGCAGATGCGGAAGGCGAGAAGTTTCCCGTCGTGCTTTGCATCGGCGAGTGGGGCAAGGACGGGCAGGACTGCATGGAATGGTTTGCCGATTACCCGCAGGACTATTTCATCACCCCGTTCTGGAACGGGAGCCTCGAGGGCGGCGACTTCACCTATACGGTTCCGCGCGGCTGGGTCCATATCATCGGCGAGCCGAGGGGCGTCGGCAATTCTGAGGGCGTGAAGCTCGGGGACTCGACAAACCACAACCCCCAGGATATGCAGGACATCATCGATTGGGCCGTCAAGCAGCCGTGGTGTACGGGCAAGGCCGTCCAGATGGGGCCGTCTTCCTACGGCAGGGCGACGCTCGTCGCCGGCGCAAACCCGCATCCGGACTTGATTGCGATCCGCCCGTCCGAGGGCCCGTCCCATCTGTTCGACAACTTCAACGGCATCAAGGATTCGATGTTCTACAACGTCCATCAGGGCCTGCACTCCTATGACCAGCTGGAAGTCAATTCAAACCTGCACCCGGAATACCGGCAGCTGCCGCAGTATCTCACCACATACACGAAGGAAGAGCAGGACAAACTGATCGGCGAGATTCTCGACGATCCCGATGTCAAGTGGAACCAGAAGTTCTATCCCCAGATCAAATACCCGACCGTCTCCCACCAGCTGGTCGACGAGCTGATTTACCTGAACCATCCGACCGAGGTGGAAAACGGGCTTGCGGACATCAAGGTCCCCATGTACATCGGCGCCTGCTGGAACAACGACATCTACTGTTGGGCGACCTTTGAATGTTTCCGGAAATCCACGCAGATCCCCGATGAGCAAAAGAAGCTCATGATATTCCCGCCCATGAACGCGGCGCGCCCCTTTATGTGGTTCGCGGACGAGGACACGCGGTGGAACGAATATTGGGCCAAGGGCATCGACAACGGCATCATGGACGAGCCGCGCATCAAGATTTTCACGATGGGCATCAACAAATGGAAATTTGAGAACGAATGGCCGCTCGCGCGGACGAAGTTCCAGAGGTTCTACCTGCAGCCGGGCGGCGGCCTGAGCCCCGAGCCTGTGCCGGGGGCGCCAGAGCCGGACACCTTCACGCAGCAAGCGCCGTATATGGACCCGACGGTCTACTGCCTGCGCTATACCACGGCGCCGGTTGACGAGGACTTTGAGGTGACCGGGCATATGACGTTCCGCTTTGACGCCGCGATTGACGCCGACGACACAAACTGGCTCATCGACGTGGTTGACCTCGGCCCCAAGGGCGAGCGCCACTTGGTCGCCAGCGGCTACCTGAAAGCAAAATACAACACGATCGACGAGAAGAAGTCGCTGGACTACTACCCCTGCCACAAACGCCAGGAGCCGATTCCAATCGTCCCGGGCGAAGTGAACCGCTATGAGATCGCTATCATGCCGACGTCAAACGTTTTCCTCAAGGGGCACCGCCTGGAGCTCATCATCAAAAATCAGACCGACATGAGGGGCAAAATGGCCAAAAACGGCATCTACTGGTGGCCGTTCATGCGGACTGTGAAGCACACGGTCTACTTCGGCAATTCGTATCTGGACGTCCCTGTGATCCCGGCGGGGCAAAAGTAAGAAGCAAGCTTGCATCAACATTTCTAAATCCTTTGTTTGAGTGTAGGGGCGATTTGTATGACAAGTCGCCCTTACGCGTTTGCGTATAGGAGGGTATCATGAGCCGTATATGGACCGACGAACAGCTTGCCGAAATGGCAAAGCGCACGATTGACAAGGCGTTTGACGCGATCGACGCGGGCGAGCCGCAAAAAGCCAAGGAGCTGGTGCAGCTGATGTACGACCAATTCGTGCATCTCCACGATGGGTATATGGTGTGGATTGCCGGATTGCTCACATGGATTTATGAGCGCCACGGCGCGGAGGGCGCCTTTGACGCCGAACGCGAGGCGCACGCGAAAGAAGCCAAGCTTGTCTTTGCGCCGCCCGAGAAAACGGATTTTCAATTTATCGTGGAAAAGATGTCGGCGGAGCTGCAAGGCCATGTGCATCAGCATATGGCCCTGGCGGAAGACGACGAAAAAGTCGTCCTTACCAACACGCCGTGCGGTTCGGGCGGGCGCCTCATCCAAATGGGCGGCTACGATCCGGAGGTGGGCCTTGCGCGTATCGCCGAGCCCTCGGATTTGACGTTCAACACGCCGGACTATCCGATCTATTGCCTGCACTGCCCCCTGTTCAACCGGAACGCCATTGACGACATGGGCGATTTTCTGTTTATCAACAACCCGCCGGGCGATGGGTCTTCGTGCCAATTTATCTTTTACAAGGACAAAAAAGACATCCCCGAAGAATATTACAAACGACTGGGGCGCGAAAAGCCGCTGCCCCTCATTCAAAACCCCTGAAAGCCTCGGCAAACTCCTGTACTTCGGGCGGCGCGCCGGGGCTCCACACGCAGCCGAAAATCTCTTTCTTGGCCGAAGGGTAGGTGATGATTCCCGGCAAGGTGCAGAGTTCGTTTTTTGCGTTGCACAGCATGACAGCGTTGCCGAGCAGCAGCTCGGTGTAGGCGGAAGACAAAGACGTGCACTGTACGGACGGGACGACGGTCACGCCGATGCCTGACCAAGTAGCGCTGTAATTCTTGCGGCAGACGGCATCGTCGCCATTGTCCATGTTCCAGTAGACGGCCTGCTCCCCGTTAAAGTCGGAGAGCAGGGCATGCTCGCCGGCTTTGGGGTGGCTTTTGGACGTGACGAGCACATATTCGGCCTGCTCCAGCGTGATGTAGGAAAAGTCCCGGTATAGTTTGCTGCGCGTGGGTATGGTCGTGAACGCGATGTCGAGCTGGCCGCCCAGCAGCATGCTTTCTATGACCTGCGGTTCGTAGCGCCGGATTTTGATATCCGTGCCTTCCCGCCTGCGCTTGTACCCCCCGATGATTTCGAGGGCCCTCTTGTCGATAATGACGCCGAGCTCGTAGCCAATCAGCAGGCGCACCGCCCCTGCGCCGGTTTTCCCGATCGTCTCGGAAAGCGCCTCGAAATTTTGGACAAGGCTCCTGAAAAAATCCAGGTACAGCTTCCCTTCGACGGTCAGCGCGGTCGCGCCCGCCGTTCTGTCAAAGAGCCTTACCCCGAGCCGCTCTTCGAGCGACAGTATTTTTTTGCTCACAGCCTGGCGCGAAATAAAAACCTCCTCGGCGGCTTTTGAAAAACTCAGATGTTTCGCTACAGACAAAAAGCATAGGATTGAAATTTCGTTTAACATAAATTGCATTATATCATTTCTTTGCCAAATGCACGTTCAGTACGGCCGGCTTGCCGCCGCGGACAGCCGCCAAAGCCTCTTCCAACGCAGGCGGAATGTCCTCCGGCCTTGCCACAGTGCGGCCAAAAGCCCCTGCGCCCTGTGCGGTCAAAGCGTAGTCAATCTGAAAATCCACCGCAGATTCAGAGGCGAATTGCCCGTCCGGGGGGATGTCCAGCATTTCCTGCTGGGGGCCGCGGATTGCGCCATACCCATTGTTGTTGAAGATGACCGCGAGGAAAGGGAATTTGTAATGGGATGCCGTCCAGAAAGTGGACGTGGGGCAGCCCCAGACAAAACCGCCATCCGTCATGGCCGCCACGACTGTCTTGCCGGGGGAGGCGGACGCCGCGCCAAGCGCCGCCCCGGACGCCCAGCCGATGGCGCCGGAGGGGCAGCCAAACCAAGTGCCCGGCTTCGTGCGCACGATTTGCTCGGTCACCGATGCGCAATGGCTGAGCGTGTGGTTGAGAAAGATCGTGTCTTCGTCAATGGCTTGATTCAGGCAATAGCACAGGTAATCGGCCGAAATGGGGTCGTCGCAGGACTGGTTTCGCGCGTCCTCGTGCCATTTTTGGCGCGCGCCCTCATTTTCGGCAGCAATCCTTTTGGACCGTTCAGCCAATTCGGCCTTTTTTTCGCCCGTCATCTTTTCTTTCAGCAGGCTGTCCAAAGCCGGTATGGCCTCGGCGGCGTCCGCTTTCATAAAGATATCGGCGCCCCGGCCCCACAGCAAGCGGCCCTGCGTCAGCGGGTCTGTGTCAATGTGAAGGATTTTGGCGGAAGGGCAGGGCGGCGGCGCGCTTCCGACATAGGGCATATCGTAGTCGATGGCCAAAATCGCATCCGCCTCCCCATACCCCGCGTCCAGCTTGCGGCTGCCCCCGATTTGCTCGATGCCGACGCACAAAGGGTGGTTGCTCGGGAAGTTCATCCAGCTGTATCCGGTGAGCGCCATGGCGCCCAGCGTTTCGGCCAGCGTGGTGAAGGCCTTCACGTTTGGGGTATGGCGCCCCGTATGGCCGCTCACCAGCAAGGGGTTTTTGGCCGCCAATAGGATCTCCGCCATCTCCGCCAGCTTTCCCATATCCACTGCGGGCAGGGGGGCCGTCTTTTCCGGAAGCGCCTCCCGCCTTTCAATGTCTTTGTACAGATAGGACATCGGGAAAGACAGATAAACCGGCCCGGCCGGCGCTTCGCAGGCGATGCGGAAAGCCTCCGCCATCGCGCCATGCAGGTCTTCGTCGCCCCGCAGCGCGCGGTCATACTTGACGCTGTTGCGCACGATGCCGCCTTGGTCGTGCGGCTGCCCGTTCCAAAGCGCGCGCCGCGCGTCCGCATCCTGATAGGCGGCCATAATCAAGGCCGGCACCCGCCCCCACTGGAGATTTTGCAGATTGGCCCCCAGTTGCAGGCTGCCGATTTCGGAATGGACCAAGACCGCCTGGGGCTTTCCCGTGACCATATAATTGCCGTAAGCGGCGGCGGCGGCCACCGACTCGTCCAAACACAATACCAATTGGGGGGCTTTTTTCCCGCCCGTGCGCGCAAAGGCCACGGACGACAGGACATCGAGATATTCAAACCCCGGGTTCACGAAAACTTTGTCCACGCCATGCGCGTTCAGGATCTCGATGAAAGCCTCCCCGCTTTTGTAGCTGCTCATTTCATATCCTCCTTTATATTGGGCGCCTCTATTCTACCGGCTCATTATACAAGGTTTCCGCATTCATGGCTACCGCTAAAATCCTCCGCCATAACGTATAGGATAACATATATGTTATAGCCAAATAGAAAATGCTATGTTTATTGCATCCCGATATTTGTTATAAAGAGTATTGGCGCTGTGTATTGCAGGCCAGCAAGCCGGTAGGCCAGTTGCTCTTTGTTGTGACGGTAAGTCGAGGTGAGTAGTATATGCTAAGATTCATTCGAAATCGGCTGCTGATGATGATCCCCATCGTGCTTGGCATCTCATTTATCGTATTGCTGCTGCTCGAAATCACGCCGGGCGACCCCGCCAAAATGCTGCTCGGCACCCAGGCGACCCCCGAAAGGCTCGCGGCGCTCCGCGCACAATTGGGCCTTGACGACCCGATTCTCGTGCGTTTCGTCAATTTTTTGTGGCAGATCGTCCATGGCGACTTCGGCACGTCCTTCATGACAAAACGCCCGGTATTTGAAGAGATGATCATGCGCATGCCATATACGCTGGTGCTTGTCGGCATCAGCCTGGCCGTGTCCGTAGGCCTTGGCATCCCGCTCGGCGTTTACGCGGCGACGCACCACAACACATGGAAAGACAACGGCGCGATGTTCATCTCCCTGTTTTTCGTTTCCATGCCGGTCTTCTGGTTTGCGCTGCTGCTCGTGCGGTTTTTCGGGGTTGAGCTGCGTTGGCTGCCTTTGTCGGGCATCGATTCGTGGCAGAGCTGGATATTGCCCATTGTGGCGACGTCGCTCGGCTTTGTCGCCACCATCGCGAGGCAGACCCGCTCGAACATGCTTGAAGTGATCCGGCAGGACTACATCGTGACCGCCAAGGCGAAGGGGCTTCCGGAGCGGAAGGTGATTTACCGCCATGCCCTGAAAAACGCCCTGATCCCGATCATCATGGTCATCGGCAATATGTTCGGGCTGCTGATCGGAGGCGCGCTGATCACCGAGGTCATCTTCGGGATACCGGGCCTTGGCCAATACACGATAGCGGGCCTGACCGGCCGGGACTATCCGGTGATACAGGGCAGCGTATTCATGCTTTCCGTCATGTTTTCATTGGTGATTTTGATCGTTGACGTGGTGTTTGCGATCGTCGACCCGCGGATTCGCTCCCAGTCCGGGCGAAAAAAACACAAGGATCAAAAGGATGGTAACAAAATTGAAGAAAACACGCAAAAAATCGAAGCTTAAAGACCTGTGGCGCCGGCTCAAAAAGAACAGGCTGGCCGTTGCCGGGCTGATTGTATTGATTTTGCTGATTTTCATTGCGATCGCAGCCCCGCTGCTCGCGCCTTACAGCTATTCGGCGCAGGATTCCAAAGCGTCGTATTCGACCGGGACGGCCGAGCATCCGCTCGGCACGGACAAACTGGGGCGCGACCTGATGAGCCGGCTCATATGGGGCGCGCGGGCGTCGCTCGAGATGGGCGCGATCGCCGTCGCGATCGCGGCGGCGGTCGGCATCACCATAGGCGCGATCGCCGGGTTTTTCGGCGGCTGGACGGAGAATATCTGCATGCGCGTTTTGGATATCTACCAGTCCATCCCGATGCTGCTTTTGTGCATCACGATTGCCGCGATTTTGGGCCCGAGCCTGCAAAACGCCATCATTGCGCTTGGCGTCTGCAGCGTGCCGGGTTACGCGAGGCTGATGCGCGCGTCGGTGCTGACCGTGCGCGAAAAGGAATATATCGAGTCGGCGCGGGCGGTCAATGCGGGCAATGCCCGCATCATCCTCCAGCATATCGTGCCCAACGCCATGGCGCCTTTGATTGTTGAAATCACGATGGGCGTCGGCTCCATGATCTTGGCGGGCTCCCTGCTCAGCTTTGTCGGCCTCGGCGTGCAGCCCCCGACACCCGAATGGGGCACGATGATCGCGGAGGGGCGAAACGTCATGCGCGAGCACGCGACGCTGGCCCTGTACCCCGGAATATGCGTCATGCTCAGCGTTTTGGCGTGCAACCTGCTTGGCGACGGGCTTCGCGACGCGCTCGACCCGCGCCTGAAAAACTAAGGCGGCTGATTGGATTAGGCTGATGATGGCAAACGGACGGAAAGGGAGCGAATGAATTCGACATCAACAAATTTGCTGGAAATAAAGGACTTGGCAGTGGAATACCACACGGACGAAGCCGTGATCTATGCCGTCAACCATGTTGACTTCTCTATCAACAAAGGCGAGACGGTCGGCTTGGTCGGCGAGACGGGCGCGGGGAAAACATCCATCGCAAGGAGCATCCTGCGCATCCTGCCGATGCCGCCGGCAAAAGTCGTCTCCGGCGAAATCTTTTACAACGGCAATGACCTTTTGAAGCTGTCGGAACGGGAAATGCGGAAAATCCGCGGGAACAAAATCGCGATGATTTTCCAGGACCCGATGACCGCGCTCAACCCGATCGAAACGGTCGGCTTCCAGATTGCCGAAACCATCCAGCAGCACAACAGCATCTCCCATGCCGAGGCGCACCAGCGCACCTGCGAAATGCTCGAGATGGTAGGCATACCGGGAGATCGGTTCAAGGACTTCCCGCACCAGTTTTCAGGCGGGATGAAGCAGCGCGTGGTCATCGCCATGGCGCTCGCGTGCAACCCGGCGCTTTTGCTTGCGGACGAGCCTACGACGGCGCTCGACGTCACGATACAGGCGCAGGTGCTCGAGATGATGCAGTCGCTGAAGGAAAAGGTCGAAACCGCGTTCGTGCTGATCACGCATGATTTGGGCGTCGTCGCGGAATTTTGCGACAAGGTGGCGGTTGTGTACGCCGGGGAAATCGTGGAGCGCGGCAGCGCCGAGGATATATTTGACCGCGCAAACCACCCGTACACGCTGGGCCTGTTCGCTTCGCTGCCAAAGCTTGACGCAACCGAAAAACGGCTCAGCCCAATCAAAGGGCTCATGCCCGACCCGACGGATTTGCCGGACGGCTGCCGGTTCTGCGACCGCTGCCCCAACGCAAAAGACGAATGCTCCAAATCATCCCCAAAGGAAGCCGAAATAGCGCCCGGGCATACCGTCAAGTGTTTTTTCTCAGGAGGGAACTGAAATGGGGGCATTGCTCGAAGTCCGGGATTTGAAAAAGTATTTCAAGACAAACAGCGGCCTGCTCCATGCCGTGGACGGGATCAACTTTTCCCTTGAAACGGGGAAAACATTGGGCGTCGTCGGCGAATCAGGGTGCGGCAAATCCACGCTGGGGCGTACAATCCTGCATCTGCTGGAGCCGACAGACGGCCAAATCTTTTTTGGCGGCAAAGACATATCGAGCCCCGGAAAGGCCGAAACGCGCAAGCTGCGCGAAGAAATGCAGATTATATTCCAAGACCCGTATTCCTCCCTCGACCCGCGCAAGTCGGTCAGCGAGGCCATCATGGAGCCGCTGAAAATACAGGGCAGCCTGTCCAAAGACGAAATGCGCGAAGAGACGCGGATGCTGATGGAAACGGTTGGACTGGCGGCACGTTTTGAGAATACATACCCCCACGAGCTTGACGGCGGGCGGCGCCAGCGGATTGGGATCGCCCGTGCGCTTTCCCTGAAGCCAAAATTCATCGTTTGCGATGAGCCGGTATCGGCGCTCGATGTTTCCATCCAGGCGCAGGTCATCAACCTGATGCTGGATTTGCAGGAAAAACGCGGGATCGCCTATATGTTTGTCACCCATGACCTGTCGGTCGTGAAATACATATCGGACGATATCATGGTCATGTATCTGGGGCAAATGGTTGAAAAAGCGCCTGCGGACGAACTGTTCCGGGACACCCGGCATCCGTACACCAGGGCGCTGCTTTCCGCGATCCCTGTCCCGGATATCCACAACAAAACCAAACGCATACTTTTGCACGGGGAGATCACGTCCCCAATCGACCCCGGCCCCGGCTGCCGTTTCATGGCGAGATGCACGCACGCCGCCGGGGGATGCCACCAAATGCAAACACTCGAAGAATGCTCGCCAGGGCATTTCGTCGCGTGCTGCAGATATAAAGAGATCGAAAAGGAGGACACTGCATGAAAGGAAGTGGAGGAACCAGCATGAAAGAAATCGGAAAACACAGCAGAGAAAAAATGGAGGGTACGACAATGAAGAAAAAATTATTAGCAGTCCTGACGCTTATTTTGGCGTTCAGCATGGTGTTCGCGGCGGCTTGCAGCAAGCCTGCGGAAACAGCCCCAGCAGATGGCGGCAGCAGCGCGCCGGCGGCGGATGCCCCGGCAGCTTCGGACACGGCGAGAGACAGCCTCAACATCGGCGTATTTCTTGACACCGGCACCTTGGATCCCCTTTTTATGACAGGCAAAGGCGGATATTTGAGCGTTCAGCGCACATATAGCGAACCCCTCTGGGATTACAATCTCGATACCGGCGAGCGGTTCTGGGTGCTTGCCACCGCGTTTGACCCGGTGGAAGGCCCCGACAGCGACATCCATTACACGATGAAAGTCCGCGAGGGCGTCACGTTCTCAAACGGCAACCCGTTGACCGCCGATGACATTTTGTTCACCATCAAGCTGAACGCGGCGGACTCAAGGGCGTTCTTGAACGTCAAAGTATTCGACGTTGAAAAGACGACGGTCGTTGACGACTATACGCTCGACGTATGGTATACGGCGTTCGATCCCTCGCAGGAACCCGGAATCGTCCAGATGCAGATCGTCGATGCCGAGAGCTACGACCAAGCGACCTATTCCGACAACCCTGTCGGGACCGGCGCGTATGTCGTGACGGACTATGTCGTAAACAGCCATGTCACCGTGGAGGCCCGCGACGATTATTGGGGCGAAGCGCCCATCATCAAGAAGATCAACTTCAAGTGCCTCGGCGAGCTTTCCCAGCGCGTCAACGCGGTTGAAACCGGGGATGTCGACTATACGCTCGTCACCACGGCGGACATCGACTATATCAATTCCCTTGGCACCGCGGCCACAGAGATTTCAAATGTCGGCTCCTCTTTGATCGCGCAGTACAACATGAGGTCCAACAGCCCGCTCGCCACAAAAGAGGCCCGCGAGGCCGTCTCCTACTGCATCAACCGCCAGGCGATCAGCGACGTCGCCTACAACGGATACGCGGCGCTCCTTGAGTGGGGCGCTTCTGCGTCCTTTATCGAGATGCAGGATCGCTATCTGAATATGTCTGAGCTGTACACGGACAGCTACAATGTTGAAAAGGCGAAAGAGCTTGCCGAGACGGCAGGGCTCGCGGGGAAGACGCTGCGCATCGTCACCAACGGCGACGCCAACTACATCACGGCTGCGGAAGTCATCCAGAACGGCCTTGAGGAGCTCGGCGTCAAAGCTGAAATCGTCAACTATGACCAAGCCTCGTACTTCTCTTTCCTGATGTCCGACGAGGACGAGTATGATATCGCGATCAATACGCCTGTCGCGCCCAGCAACCTGCCGGCCGACATCTTCGGCAACTACCCTGTGTTCATCCCCCAGGGCTGGACCGGCGCCGACCATGACAAGTATATCGCGCTTGGCAAGGAGACAAACGCCACCGCCGATTTGGCGGCGCGCCAGGATTTGGTCTACGACCTGCTCCTGCAGTTCAATGAGCATCTCCTCTGGTACGGCCTTTGCGAAGACCCGCTCGTATACGCATACAGCACAGAGCTCAAGGGCATTGTGCATACCGTGTCCGGTCTGACGCTGTATCAGGATATGTATTTCTAATCAGAACACGGCAGAGCTGCGGAAAAAACGCCGCAGGAGAATACAATACTCCTCAAACTGCTGCAGCCAGCGGCAGGGAGAGGAGTATTCCCATTTGAAAAGGGAAAGGGAAAGGGTGAAAATTTGAAAAACTTCGAAGGGAAAACCGCGTTCATTACGGGCGGCGCTTCGGGCGTGGGGCTCGGGCAGGCAAAGCTGTTCAGCAAGCTCGGCATGAAGGTCGCGGTCACGGATATCCGCAAGGAGGCGCTCGACAAGGCCGTGCCGGAGATTCTCGCGTTCAGCGGCGCGAAGGAATCGGATATCCTCGCACTCGATTTTGACCTGACGGACCGCGCGGCATACAAAGCGGCAGCCGACAAAGCAGAGGAGGCCTTCGGCGGCCCCCCGCACCTGCTCATCCAGACGGCGGGCGTCAACGCGTTTGGGCCGGCGGAAGCTTCGACGTTTGAGGATTTCGACTGGGTGATGGGCGTTTGCCTGAACGCCGTCGTGAACGGCCTCGTCATCTTTGTGCCGCGCATGATCAAAGCATACGGCGGCAAAACGGATTGCCATATCGTGACGACATCTTCATGGGGCGGTTGGTCGGGCGACTATATTGCCGCGCCCTACGCCGCCTCAAAAGCCGCTGTCAACAATCTGACAGAGTCCTATTATTTGGCGCTCAAGCCCTACGGCATCGGCATCACGGCGCTCTGCCCGATGGGCGTCAATTCCGAAATCTACAACGCGGAGAAATACCGGCCCGAGAAGTTCAGCAACAGCGGCTATTTCTGGGACGACAAGCTGGGCGACCTCCTGCGGCAGCAATACGAAGGCGGGATGGACCCCGTGACGCTCGCGGAGCACCTGAAGCGCGGGATCGAAAACGAGCAGATTTTCGTTGTGCCCTACGACAACGCCTATGAGCTGATTTCGCGCATCCATGAGCGGCGGCGCAATTTTGCGTCCCCCGAGGGGATGGCGAAAGAAGCGGCGGCGGACGCGTATCTGGCGGGGTTTGACATCGGCAAGCCCGACACCGCACTGCTGCGGGAAAAAGGCCCGGAAGCCGGCTTTGGCAAAGCGCGCGCGGACGCGGATTGGGTGGATGAAAGCCACAGGCGCTGAGCGCATAGAAAAGGAGATTGTATACAAAATGTCTGATTATTACACAAGCAAACCCGTAGAGGATATTCGCGGCGCCTACACGGTGGCCGGCTGCAATGCCGTCGTCACGGGCGGCAGCCGCGGCATCGGCTACGGGATTGCGGAAGCTTTCGCGCAGGGCGGCGCCAACGTGGCGATCCTCGACATCGCGGCTGAGGCTGCCGCCGAATCCGCCGATGCCCTCTCAAAGAAGTACGATGGCAAATTTGCGGCGTTCCCCGTCGACATCTCAGATGAGGGGAGCGTGCTCGCGGCCAAGGCGAAGGTCTTTGGGTTTTTCGGCCACGTTGACGTGCTCGTCAACAACGCGGGCGTCGCGCCGCGCATAGACTTTCTGGACGAAGGCGGCCTGAAAGAATGGCGGCGCGTCATCGACGTGGATCTTCACGGCGTCGCGAACATGGTCTACCACTTCGCGCCGGAGATGAAGAAGAACACGGCCGGCGGCAGCATCATCAACATCAGCTCGATCGGCAGCAAGAACGTCAGCGAATCCAAGACGCATCCAAACTCCCCGTACAATGTCGCGAAAGCCGGCGTGGATATCTTCACGCAGTACCTCGCAATCGTGCTCGGCGACTACGGCATCCGCGTCAACGCGATCCTGCCGGGGCCGACGCATACGGACCTCGACAAAAACCTGCCGGAGGAAACGAAAGCGAGTTTTTACGAGAAAATGCCGGTCCACCGTTTTGGCGAGCCGCTCGAGATCGGCGCACTCGCCGTCTTTCTCGCATCGCCGCTCGGCGTCCAGATCACAGGGACAAACATCCCCCACGACGGCGGCATGCTCGTCGCGTGGTAAGGGCGGCAGGGATACGGTTCACGCCCCCACCCGTCATTGCGAGCGAAGCGAGGCAATCCAGTGGCCCATGGATTGCCGCGGTCGCTGCGCTCCCCCGCAATGACAGTCCTTGACGGCGGGGGTGTGAACTGTAACGCGGCAGGGATATTGGCACGGTTGAATCCTTGGTATAACGCATAGGATAACGTATATGTTATAGCCAAACAGGAATTGCTATGGTTATTGCATCCCGATATTTGTTATACATAGTATTGACACTACGTACTGTAGCTCGTTGTTCTTTGTTGTGATGGTAGGAGGAATGGAGGAAAAAAGATGAAAGGCAAAAAATTAGCAGCGGTTATTTTGATATTGGCAATGGCAGCCGCGCTCGCCCTGTCGGCGTGCGGCGGCGCGGCGCCGGCAGACACGGGTTCAGGGGGCGCCGCGCCCGGCGGCACATCCGGCGATGGAGCGCCCGCTTCGGCAGGCAACAGCGACGCGGCGCTCATCGTGCAGACGGCGCTTGACTACTCCGACCAGATTCTGTCGGAGATCAGCGACAGCGCGGTCAGCTCGAAGGACTCGCTGACGTTT
>JAITMX010000015.1 GCA_031290775.1 Eubacteriales Family XIII. Incertae Sedis bacterium | reverse complement strand
CAGACGGTAGGCGATGAGGAGTTCAACCATTTGAATATAACGAAAGATCCGTTCCATGGGGAATGGAACTACATCGTATCGAAACAAATATCATAAGTTATTTAGTTACAGTCCCTAATGATATGAAATTATTTTCGGGGAAACTATTCTGAGATGCCGAATATTTTCATTCACGAATAGCTTTTCGCATGGAAAATTTTGGGCTGTTAAACTACGGAAGGCAACACATGGTGGATTTGTTAAATGATGCCGATTTCGGCGAAGATACGTCTTGGATACATTACGGATACCAAACAGGAAATTCTCCCACCGTCATTGCGAGCGGAGCGAAGCAATCCAGTGGATAATGGATTGCTTCGGTTGCTGCGCACCCTCAGACACTTTCACAAAATCAAAGATTTTGGCCTGTACCCGCCAAGGGTGAAAGTGTTGCATAAGGTCTTCTTGCCTTTTTTCCACCCGCTTCAGCGGGTTCGCAACCTAACCCGATTTGCGCAAGCAAATCGATGGAAGGTTGCATTCGAGGAGTGCAGCGGCTTTGCCGCGTGGCACTCTACGGCTGACGGTTGGGGTGCGAACTGTTACTTCCGCCTGGCGTGCGTTCTCCGCCGCGTTTTCCGCCGGAATAATTATCATAGCGCAAACAGCCGGAAATGTGGTAAAATAGAGCGTATTCGCGAGAATAGGAAGGAGTCCTGTATGTTTTCGATAGGCGACTATATCATGTATCCGATGCACGGCGCCGGAACGATCGAGGCGATCGAGGAACGCGAGATGATGGGCGATATATGCAATTATTATGTGCTCTTGATTCCGCAAAACGTGATTCGCATCCTGATTCCTTGCGATAAAGCAGCTCAAATCGGTGTGCGAAGCATCATCAAAATGTCGGAGGTTGACGGCGTCAGCGAAATACTCCGCAGCGCGTCGACGGAGATGGCAAAAATCTGGAACAGGCGCTATCGCGACAATCTTGAAAAATTGAAGACAGGCAAAATCGCGTATGTCGCGGAGGTTGTCAGGGATCTCATGCGCGTTGACAGGGAAAAACACCTTTCGACGGGCGAAAAGAAAATGCTCTCAAACGCAAAACAAATACTGATCAGCGAATTGGCGCTTGTGTGCGGCAAAGGGGAAGCAGAGTGCGATCTTCTGATAGAAACGGCGGTGATGGCAAACTAAAATGATTAAAAATTTAATAAGGGGCGGCGTCACAATTCTTGGTTTCCTGCTGGGCGTAGGCGTATTTCAGCTTTTGAAGTACATCTCGGAACAAGCGGCTGTGCATTTTCTCGAAAGCTTCACCGATACTGTGTTGACGGTCATCATGATCGCATGCGGAATCGTTTTCGCAATACTACTTTTTTTATTATTTCCGGTCTTCGTTGGGCACAGTGCCAAAATTGCAAACCGCTTGGACACGGAGGTCCAGCATCTTTCGGCACTCGAATTGATGTCAGGGGTTTCCGGCCTCATCATAGGGCTCGTGATCTCCTACTTGGTTGCAAGCCCGATTGTGAATATTATCAATATCCGAAACACATACGCGTCTGTGGCCGTCACGCTTGTCGTGTATATCGTGTTTGTTTGGCTCGGCGTCGTGATTGGCATGCGAAAAGGCAAGGACGTCATCGCCGCGCTGACGCGTGTGCGCGAGGATATCGTGACAGGCCGTACGGTCGCGCAAACACGGGCTTCGGCAACAAAGACGATCGCCACGCCGCCCAAAATCCTCGATACGAGCGTAATCATCGACGGGCGCATCGCCGATATTTTGAAGACGGGTTTTCTCGAAGGCCGCGTCATCATCCCCGATTTCGTGCTCGTTGAGCTGCGGCATATCGCGGACAGCAGCGACAGCCTGAAGCGCGCGAGAGGCCGGCGCGGCCTCGATGTGCTCAGCCGGATACAAAACGATTTCGGCATCGAGATCTATCAGGCCGCCGGGGACAAGTCTATAGGCGAGACGCAAGAGGTCGATATGAAGCTCCTGAAGCTCGCAAAAACCGTAAAAGGCAAGGTGGTCACAAACGACTTCAATCTGAACAAGGTCGCGCTGATTCAAGGCGTCGGCGTGCTCAATATCAACGAGCTCGCAAACAATCTGAAACCCGTCGTGCTGCCGGGCGAGGAAATGACGCTCTATTTGGTCAAAGAGGGCAAGGAGCAGAGCCAAGCTCTCGCCTACCTTGACGACGGCACGATGATCGTCGTCGAAGACGGGCGCAGGAGCATCGGGAGCACCGTGACGGTGATGGTCACGAGCGTGCTGCAGACCGCGGCCGGGCGCATGATATTCGCGCGTCTGAGGTGAAGCGAGGGGCGCGTCTATGGGCTATGTATATTTTGGGCTATGTATAAAGGAAAGAATTTAACGGTAATCATCGCTGCGGGCGGCGCCGGGACGCGTTTTGGCGCGGACGCGCCCAAGCAGTTTCTGGACGTGGGCGGGCAAAGCATGCTTGCCGCCGCCGCCCGGCCTTTTGTGCGCCTTGGATACGCGGACGAGCTCGTGTTTGCCGTGCCGGACGGGTTCATCGAGCAGACCCGCAAACTCATGGCGGACGAGCTCGGCGCCATATGGGCCGGCGGGCAGGGCGGCATGCAAATACTCCATGCAGAGGCAGCCGGGCGCCATATCAAGCTGCGCGCCATATGCGGCGGGGAGGATAGGGCCGCATCCGTCCGGGCAGGGCTTGAAGCCGCATCCGTCCGGGAGGGCCTCGTGCTGATTCACGACGCCGCGCGGCCCTTTGTCTCCGAAGCGTTGATCGAGCGCGTGCTGGAAGCGGCAAATGCCTGCGGCGCGGCCGTGCCGGCCGTGCCGATCCGCGACACGGTCTATATTGCGGGCGCGGACAGCTATGCGTCGGAGATTCCCGACCGCGCAAAACTGCGCGCCGTCCAGACGCCGCAGGGCTTTGACTTCGCGCTGATCAGCGCGGCGCACGAACGCGCCTTGCAGGATGGGATTTTTGTCACGGACGACGGCATGCCCGTGCTCGCGGCCGGAGGCCGGGTATCGCTCGTTGATGGCGATTTGGCAAACATCAAGATCACGCGGGCGGACGATCTGCCGGAGGCCGGCCTGCGCGTCGGCGCCGGGTTTGACGCCCATCGCTTTGCGGAGGGCCGTCCTTTGATCCTCGGCGGGGTCGAAATCCCCTTTGAGAAGGGCCTCGCGGGGCATTCGGACGCGGACGTGCTCACGCACGCGCTCATGGACGCGATCCTCGGGGCTCTCTGCGAAGGCGACATCGGAAAATTATTCCCGGATGCCGACCCGGCTTATGAGGGCGTTTCGAGCCTGAAGCTGCTCGGCGAAGTCACCGCCCTCATGCGGGCGCGGGGCTACGGGCTTGGGAACGCGGATTTGACGCTCGTGTGCGAGCGGCCGCGCATGGCGCCTTATCGTGAGGAAGTCACGCAAAAGCTCGCGGCGGCTCTCGGGACGGCGCCGGAAAATGTGTCGCTGAAGGCTACGACGACCGAAAAGCTCGGTTTTGCGGGGCGCGAGGAAGGCATCGCGGCGGAGGCCGTCGTGTTATTGAAAAGGAAATACACAGGGAAGGACGGTATGGCAAAATGAGATTATCAAAAACGCATTTTACGACGCTTCGGGAAGTGCCCGGAGAGGCGGAGATTCCGAGCCACATCTGGCTGCTCCGCGCGGGCTTCATCCGCAAGAGCGTTTCGGGCGTCTACAATTTTATGACATTTGGCTGGCGGACGGTGCGCAAGATCGAGCAGATCGTGCGCGAGGAAATGGACGCGGCGGACGCGCAGGAGATCATCACCTCGCCTGTGCAGCCCGCGGAGCTCTGGCACGAGTCGGGGCGCTGGGCGGTCTACGGCCCCGAGCTTTGGCGGCTCAAGGACAGGCATGGCCGCGAGTTTGCGCTCGGGCCCACGGCGGAGGAGGTCTTCACGGACATCGTCCGCGGGGAGATCAGCTCGTACCGGCAGCTGCCCCGCAATATCTATCAGATACAGCTCAAGTACCGCGACGAGGCGCGGCCCCGCTACGGGCTCATGCGCAGCCGCGAGTTCATCATGAAAGACGCGTATTCGTTTGACCGCGACCAAGATGGATTGGATGAAAGTTATTTGAAAATGCGCGCCGCGTACCACAATGTTTTTTCGCGTTGCGGGCTCGAGTTCCGTCCCGTGCGCGCCGACTCGGGCGCGATTGGGGGAAAGGACTCCGAGGAGTTTGTCGCGTTCGGCGACTACGGCGAAAGCGACGTCGTCTACTGCGGCGCCTGCGATTTCGCCGCGACGACCGAGCAGGCCGAGGGGGTGGACGCCGCGCCCGAAAGCGAGGCGCCCCTGCCCATGGAAGAGGTGCATACGCCCGGCACAAAGACGATCGATGCCGTCGCGGCTTTCCTGAAGCTGCCCAAGGAAAAGACGCTGAAGGCGCTGCTTTTCGTCGTCTATGAAGATGAAATCGCGCAAAACGGCGCCTATCCCGTCAAGGAATACATCGCCGTTTTCGTGCGCGGCGACCGCGAGCTCAATATGGTCAAACTCCGCAACGCGCTCGGCGGCATCGGCGAGCATTTGATCGAGTTTGCGGACGAGGCGGCGATGGGCGCCCTGACGGGCAGCGTCGGCGGGTTCACGGGCCCCGTGGGGCTGAAAGATTGCCGCGTCATCGCGGACAGCGAGGTCCCCGGCTTGAAAAACCTCTGCGCCGGCGCGCTGAAAGAGGACCGGCATCTTGTCAATGTGAACTATGGGCGCGATTGGACGGCCGACATCGTGACGGATTTGAAACTCGTGGGCGAGGGCGGCGCTTGCCCGGTTTGCGCCGCGCCGCTGAAACTCGCGCGCGGCATTGAGGTCGGCCAGATATTCAAACTCGGCACGAAATACAGCGAGGCGCTCGGCGCCACTTACAAAGACGAAAACCAGCAGGAGCAGCCCATCGTCATGGGTTGCTACGGCATCGGCGTCACGCGCGCGATGGCGGCGGTCGTCGAGCAGCATCACGACGAAAACGGCATCATCTGGCCGATGTCGGTCGCGCCATTCCACGCGATCGTCTGCCTTGTGCAAAGCGCGGGCGAGGCTGCGGAGGCTCTTGCAAACGAAATCTACGAGGGGCTGCTCGCGGCGGGCGTGGATGCCGTTTTCGACGACCGCGACGAACGCCCGGGCGTCAAGTTCAAGGACGCGGACATCATCGGCATCCCGATCCGCATCACGGTCGGCAAGAGGGCCGGCGAGGGGGTCGT
Organism: Eubacteriales Family XIII. Incertae Sedis bacterium; assembly: GCA_031290775.1. GTDB lineage: Bacteria > Bacillota > Clostridia > Peptostreptococcales > Anaerovoracaceae > WRMW01. The sequence goes on along the minus strand of JAITMX010000015.1, from coordinate 10,786 downwards.
GGAATACAAACGGCGCGGCGCCGCCGAGACGGCGGAGCTGACGGCGCGCGAAGCCGTGGAACGCGCGGCGAATGAAGCGCGGCGCGAAATGCGGCGCGAAATGGAGGGCATTTGATATGTGGACAGGTGGGGTACGTGTGGTCATAACGGACGAGGATGGCAGGGTGCTGCTCGTCCGCCATCATTATGAGGCGGAAAGGCGCGACGTCTGGATGCTTCCGGGCGGTACGATCGAGGACGGGGAGACGAGCCGTGACGCGGCGATACGCGAGGCGCTTGAGGAGACAGGGCTCATCGTGCACATTGGCCGTTTGGTCTGGCACGTCGAGGAGGCGTCGGAGCGCGGGCAGCGTTTCGTGAATTTTTTCCTTGCCGGCATCATCGGCGGCAAGCCGGAGCTCGGCGAGGACCCGGAGCTCGGAAACGAGCAGGTGCTTGACAACATCGCTTTCTTTTCAAGGGAGGAAATCCGGGGCATCGAAAATCTGTACCCCGATTATCTGCGCGACGAATTGTGGGACGAAGTCGAGGCGCCCGATGCCCGGGAAATCTATAAAATAAGGAAATGATTGTAAATTTTCACATAGTGAAACTTTTGTGAAATATGGCTGTCATCTGTTGACCAAGACGGTAATTTTCCTGTAATATTGTGCAGTAAGCTAATTTTGAAGTGTACATTCGTTCAGTGTATTGGAGCGGAAGTGAGTAGAAGGAGGGAGTATCCTTGAAGGATAAAACACCCGTCACCACGACCATAAAAAAGAATATGGGCGATCGCAAACAAGCAAAGGCGGCACAAGGCCAGTATGCGCATAAAGCGCAAATGTGGTTTGAATTGGCAGCCTTTATTATTTGCAATCTCTTCGTTTCGCTGGGCAAAAAAACGCTTGCCGCGATGGTTCCTGCGGCGGGCAAACTCAGCGGCGGCAGGATTTCCAAGATGTTGCATGCGGTTTTCGCGGTTGTGACGCTTGAGGGCCCGCGCTTGATGCTGCTCTCACGCTATCGCGCGGCGCGCATGGAACGCAAGACGAAGGTTGGCATTTCGGCGGCGGGCGGCACGGCAATCGCCGCAGTCATCGTAGCTACGGTGCTTGTGGGTTCACAACTCATTGCTGTTTCTGTGGACGGCAAGGTCATCGGCTATGTTTCCGACGAGGGGCAGTACACTTCCCTTTTGCAGAGTGCAAAAGAAAAGATTTCAAGACAGGTTGGCACGGAAAATACAGAGATCCTCATTCAGGATACAAACGTTTCGCTCGATACGGTCATCGCGCCGCAGCAGCAGGCGCTCACGCCGGTGTCAAGCGGGGGCAATGCGGAAAATTCGCAGACGCCGTCGGCCGGTGCTGTTTATCCGGATGGTTTTGCGGCTGATGCCGCAGATGCAGCCGGCTCCGGCATTTTCGGCGCGTTCGGCGGCTCGACAAGCGAGGAGGCCGCAGCCGCAAAGGAGGAAGCGCTTGTGGATTCGCTCGTCGACCAGCTTCTCGGTGACGGCGCGATTAAAGCTGCACTTTACACGATTGTGATCGACGGCAAACAAATGGCGACGCTTGCCACCATGAAAGAAGCGAGCGATGTTTTGAAAAATATCGCGAATGCGTATACGCCTGTGAACGGTGAGTATGCCGGCAAGTTTACGGATGATGTGGCAATCAACGGGATCGCGACCGAGCTGGACAGTGTCATTTTGCAAAATCCCGATGAAGTGGTCGCTTACCTGCTTGCGGGCACGACAGTGGACAAGTCCTATACAGCCACCGGCGAGGACAGTATCGAAAACATCTGCACAGTGCTCGGCCTCACAGAGCAGGAGCTTCGCACAGAATACCCGGAGTATGATTTTGATAAAATCAAGGAGGGCCACGAGTTTCGGACGACGCTCAGCATTCCTTTCATTCACTATGAAACAGAGGGCATCGAAGTTTCAAACGATCCTGTTCCGTATCCGACCATTGAAGAAAAATCGGACGAGCTGTTTCTTGGGCAGCGCAAGACGAAAGTGGAAGGCGCACTCGGGGAACGCCGCGTGACGCGCGCCATCACAAGAATCAACGGGGAGATCGTTGCTTCGTCGGAGCTCAATTCCGAGATGACCAAAGAGGCTGTTCCCGAGACCGTATATGTCGGCACGCAGATAGTCCAGATGGGCGACGGCGCGTATGTCGGTGACAGTGACGGCTGGGGAGGCGGCGGCAACGGCCCGCTCGGGAGGCCGCTGAACAGTTGGTATCTCACGCGCGGCGTCGGAAACGGGCACAACGGCGACGACATGATCGCGCCGCGCGGCACGCCGATCTTTGCGGCTGAGCACGGCACGGTGACTTTCGTCGGCGTGTACGGCGGATATGGAAACCTTGTAATCATTGACCACGGCAACGGGCTTCAGACCTATTACGCGCACTGCGACAGCTTCAATACGACAGAGGGTACGGTCGTAGAGCGCGGGCAGCAGATTGCGGCAGTCGGCACCACAGGAAACTCGACAGCCTACCATCTGCATTTCGAGGTCCGGGTCAACGGTGTGCCGCAGGAGCCGCTTGATTGGCTTGGATAAGGCACAGAAAAACAGTATTGTGGTATAATTACGGCGGGCTTCGGCCCGCCGTTCTTTTTGTCAAATTTGCATACAATTGAAGCGATGAGGGCTATAGCAGCATGAAGATCTACAATACAATGACGCATCAAAAGGAGGAGTTTGTATCACTGCGCGAAGGCGAAGTCAGCATCTATGTCTGCGGGCCGACAGTCTACAACTATTTTCATATCGGCAATGCAAGGCCTTTCGTGGTTTTTGACACCTTTCGCCGCTATCTTGAATACTGCGGGAAAAAGGTCAATTTCGTACAAAATTTCACGGATGTTGACGACAAGATCATCGCGCGCGCGAAGGAGGAGGGCGTTTCGCCACGTGAGATCGGAGAAAAGTATATCGCGGAGTACTACAAAGACGCGGGTGCGCTCGGCGTACGCAAGGCGACAACGCATCCGCGCGTCACAGAAAACATCGGGGAAATTGTCGAGTTCGTCGCGGCGCTTGTGGACAAGGGTTGCGCATACGAGCAGGATGGCGATGTCTATTTCGATACGAAAGCTTTTGAGGGATATGGCAAGCTATCTGGCCAAAATATGAATGGCCTGAAAGCGGGCGCACGCATAGGCGTGGATGAACGCAAGAAAAACCCGTTGGATTTTGCTCTGTGGAAAAAGGCCAAAGAAGGCGAAGGCCTTTACTGGGAAAGCCCGTGGGGCGAAGGCCGGCCCGGTTGGCACATCGAATGCAGCGCGATGTCCAAGAAGTATCTCGGCGACACGATCGATATACACGCCGGCGGCCAAGACTTGATCTTCCCGCACCATGAAAACGAGATCGCGCAATCTGAGGCCGCCAACGGAGTCCCGTTCTCAAATTATTGGATGCACAACGGATATATCACGATCGCCGGCGAAAAGATGGCCAAGTCGAAGGGCAATTTTTTCACGGTGCGCGACATCTTGAAAAATTACGACGGCGAAGCGGTTCGTTATTTCTTGCTTGCGGGGCATTACCGCAGCCCCATCGACTTCAGCCGCGAATTGATGGAGCAGTCAAAAAACGCGCTTGCGCGGATGCGCAACGCGAGGGACACGCTCGAGCACCTTGCGGAAAAATCTGAGGCAGCCTTTTCGGATGGCGAGCGGGCGGCGCTGGAGGCTCTCTCGGCGCATCGCGGCAAATTCATCCGCGCGATGGACGACGACCTGAATACGGCGGACGCGATCGCCGCTATATTTGAGCTGATTGCGGACGTCAACCGCAAGATATCGGGTGGCGCCTCAAAAGAGTACGCGCAGGGCGCGCGCGCGCTGTTGCTCGAGCTTGCGAATGTGCTTGGCCTGCTCGAAAAGCGGGAGGGCGCCAGGGAGGCTGATGGTGACGAGGGCACGGACGCGGAGTTCGCCGCGCTCATAGAGGAACGCGGCAAGGCACGTGCCGAAAAAAATTGGGCGCGCGCCGACGAGATACGGGACATTTTGAAGGGAAAGGGGATCGCGCTGAAAGACACGCCGCAGGGCATCCAAGTCATTCGGGAGAAAAATTGAGCCAAAAGAGCCGGAAATTTGCCTATGCGATGATGATTTTTGTCGTCATCGCGTGGGGGTTTGATTATGTTGCGGCCAAGTTTGTGTTGGAGGCGATCGCGCCGCTGCCGCTCGTCTGTATCAAATACGGAATCGGCTGCATCGTATTGCTTGCCATCAAAACCGTCCGGGACCGCCGCTTTGTTTTCCGCGTCAAAGACCTGCCGCTGCTCATCGCGTGCGCGTTGTTTGGCGAGGTCTTTTACTATGCGTGCGAATACGGCGCCATGGCATATCTGCCCGTGTCGATCATCAGCATCGTGCTTGCATTCGTGCCGGTCGTTTCCGTCATCCTTGAGCGCTTCATATGGAAACGCGCCGCAAACCCGAAAATATGGGTGGGCATCGCGATTTCGATCTTTGGCGTCGCGCTCGTGATCGGCGGCGATTTTTCCGCGCTGTTTTCCGGCAGCATGATCGGCTATCTGCTCGTTTTCGGCGCGGTCTTTTCATGGAATATCTACAATTTTTGCACGGCCGGATTGACCAAGCGCTACCGCCCACTCGACCTGACGCTTTACCAGACCCTGTGTACGACATTGCTGGCTCTGCCTTTCCTGCTTCACAATCTGCCGCCCGCTACCGCGTTTACAGGAGTCCCGCTTGCCATGGTGCTGTATCTCGGCATCGTCAGCGAAGGCATCGGCTTCATGATATATGTAAACGCGATAGACAAGCTCGGCCCGACGCCGTGTGCGCTGTTTTCAAATATGCTGCCTGTCTCCTCCGCGTTTTTCGGCTGGATGCTGCTCGGGGAGCGCATCGTGCCTCTGCAGATTGCGGGAGGGGCCGTTGTCGTAGCGGCCGGCATCATGGTCATATGGGAAAAAGGAAAACTTGATGAAAAAAGATTGCACGACGCTCGCGTTTCTGGGTGACGCGTTTTATGAACTCTCGGTACGCCGCAGGCTTGCAGAGCGCGGCGGCGTTTACGCGGCGGACAAACTGCACCGCTCGGCCGTGCATTATGTGAAGGCTTCGGCGCAGGCAAAAGCGGCGCGCGGCTTGATTGGGCGGGCCGTGCTGGCGGAGGAGGAGCTTGACATCGTGCGCAGGGCGCGCAACCGCAAGCCGAAAAGCATCCCGAAAAACGCCGATCCGCTCGATTACAAATACGCGACGGCATTCGAGGCATTGCTCGGGTTTCATTATTTGGAGGGCCGCACGGAAGCGGCGGAAGCGCTGATCGATCTGTCAATCGAAATCATTGACAGCGCGGAAAGCTGATAGAGGAGAATCGATGGAGGACGGCAAGCTGATTTATGGACGCAACGCGGTGGCGGAAGCGCTGCGCGCGGGTACGGGCGTTGAAAAATTGCTTTTGCAAAAGAACATCGAGGGCGAGGGGAAAAAACTGTTTGCGCTCGCAAAGAAGGCGAAGATTCCCGTGCAGACAGTACCGAGGTTTGTGCTCGACAAGGAAACTGCGGGTGCCGCGCATCAGGGCGTGGCTGCCGTCATCACAGACTATATTTACTCCGATTTGGACGCTATGCTTGCCGCCGCCGCAGATTCGGGCAAGCCGCCTTTCCTTGTCGCGCTTGACGGCATCGAGGATCCGCACAATCTCGGCGCAATCATCCGTTCAGCGGAGGGTGCAGGCGCACACGGCATTATCATCCCGAAGCACCGTGCGGCTTCCGTGAATGGCACTGTCATGAAAACATCTGCCGGCGCGGCTGCCCATATGAAAATCGCGAAGGTGCCGGGCATGAAAGCGGCGCTCGACGAGTTGAAAGAAAAGGGCATCTGGCTCTATGGCCTCGAGATGGAAGGCTCTCTGTACCGGGACACAAAATTTGACGGCGGTATCTGTCTCGTGATCGGCGGCGAAGGGCAGGGCATGAGCCGCATTGTGCGCGAAGCCTGCGACTTCCTCGTGTCGATTCCCATGAAAGGGCGCCTCGGCTCGCTCAACGCCTCGGCGGCGGCGGCCATCGTTCTCTTTGAGGCTTCAGCACAGCGATGACGGCGAATCATAAAAAACGTTCGCTTGACGGGCTCGCCGTGCTTGCGAAAGCGGGTGATGACGAGGCGTTGCGTCTGATTTATTCGGAAAGCCGGGAGATGCTTCGCAGCAAGGCCAATCTATATTTCATGGCAGGCGCGGATCGTGACGATGTTCTCCAAGAAGGAATGATCGGGTTGCTCAGCGCGATCCGCACGTTCGACCCCGGTGCCGGCGCTTCGTTCAAAACCTTTTCCGAACTCTGCGTCAAGCGCCGCATCATCAACGCGATCAAAATGGCCGGACGGCAAAAACACAGGCCGCTCAACGAGTCCGTTTCGATTGAGGCATCCGCCCTTGAACACGGAAGCGACCATGACTCCGGGGAAAACGCAAGCATCAAAAACTCGCTGCGCGCGCCGGAGACCACAGACCCGGAGGAGATCGTGCTGCTCGCGGATCTATTTGCCTATGTCGAAAGCAATGCCCCGGCTCTGTTTTCAAATATGGAACGCGAAGTATGGAACGCTTACGCGCAAGGCCTCAACGCCTCGCAAATCGCGGCGCGGCTCGGCATGAGCCTGAAATCTGTCGACAACGCCTTGACGCGCATAAAGGGCAAAATCGAAAAACTTGTGTCGATGTATTGAAAAAATCCCCATAATATAATACACTTTCAGTTGCGCCGCAAGGCGATCAAACATGCTGTTATGGCGCAGTCGGCAGCGCGCGTCCTTGGTAAGGAGGTCAGAGCGTTACAAGGAGTGTCAACGAGGTTCACGCAGTCCCGAAAAACCTTGCAAATCGGAGGTTTTTCAAAAATCACGGTTCATCCCGTGATAAACAATTCCATATGATTTCATCCCCGTTTGGGTCAACTTCTGGGTCAACTTTTGACCGATGAAATCGTGTATATGCTGTTATGGCGCAGTCGGCAGCGCGCGTCCTTGGTAAGGACGAGGTCCCGGGTTCGAATCCCGGTAACAGCTCCATCGAAAACCCGCATATTTCAATGGTTTGCGGGTTTTCGTTTTTTTGCAACAAGCTCGCTAAAGCCAAAAAACGAGGTTTGACCCAAACGGTTGACCCAAACAGATCAAGGAGGAACCGAACACATGACTACCCATGAATTTGCCCAATTTGTACTGCGTATTGGGGCGCAATCCCCAACTGAGGCAACGGACGAAGCCGCCGCAAAAGAGATTGCACAACTTGTCAGCGGCAGCCTGATCTATCGCTTGTATGAGAGCCTGATAATCAATGGCTACAATATGGACGACGTGACCGAACATCTTGAAATGCTCTGCGACGCGGAAAATCATTTTGGGTTGCTCTACTTCATCTTCGTTCTCACCGATGCGGTGAACGAGGAATTGCCTGATCGGTTTGCCGAGTTGATCGCCAATCGCGCCACAGCCCCTTATTTTGCCTCAGCCTTGATAGAGGATTGGTTGGATTTCCACGAGGATTACGGAAATTAAAACCAAAATTCCCCGCATATGAGCCGCCTGTTCCATAGTCAAGAATAGGCGGCTTTTCTATTTCCCCTGTACATAGCCGCTTTTGCCAATCAAGGCAGCGGCGGCTAAATCTATCGAAAGGAGGAAACCGCAATGCCAAACAGCAAGGTCATAGCAATGTGCAACCAAAAGGGGGGCGTGGGCAAGACAACCACGACTGCCAATCTCGGTATCGGGCTTGCCATGCAAGGGAAGAAAGTCTTGCTTGTGGATGCGGACCCGCAGGGCGATCTGACCACGTCGCTCGGGTGGCCGGACAATGAAAGCCTGCCCGTCACGCTCACAACCGTCATGGACAAAATCATCCACGACGAGGAATTTGAGCATTTCGGCGGCATTCTGCACCATGACGAGGGCGTGGATTTATTGCCGTCCAGCATTGAGCTGTCCGGCATGGAAATGACCCTTGTAAACGCCATGAGCCGCGAATTTACCCTGCGCGAGTATCTGGGCCGGATTCGGCACGAGTACGATTATGTAATAATCGACTGTATGCCGAGTTTGGGGATGATAACGATCAATGCGCTTGCGGCGGCTGACAGCGTGATTGTCCCCGTGCAGGCACAGTATCTCCCCGCCAAAGGCATGACGCAGCTCATGAAAACAATCGGCAAGGTGAAAAAGCAGATTAACCCCGCATTAAAGGTGGACGGCGTTCTGCTCACGCTTGCCGACATGCGCACCAATTTGGCGAAAGCGACAGCGGAAACCCTGCGGGGGCAATACGGGAATGTGCTGAAAATCTACAAGACGCAGATCCCCGTAGCCGTGAAAGCCGCCGAAACGAGCGCCGCAGGGCAAAGCATTTACGCCTATGACAAGGGAAGCAAGGCCGCGCAGGCTTACGCCGATTTCACAAAGGAGGTGCTGGGCGATGGCGAACGCAATAAAGCTAAATCTGCCGTCAGCAGATGACCTGTTCACGACGCAGGAGGAACGCGACGACGCACAGCGCGAACGGGTAATGGACTTGCCCTTATCTGAAATCAGCGACTTCCCCAGTCACCCGTTCAAGGTGAAAATGGACGCTGAAATGCAGGAAATGTCCGAGAGCGTGAAGCAATACGGCGTGTTAGTCCCCGGTCTTGTTCGCCCTAAAGAGGGCAGAGGCTATGAAATGGTTGCCGGACACCGCCGCAAAATGGCAAGCGAACTTGCGGGGCGCGGCGAAATGCCTTGTATCGTGCGGAATCTCACAGATGATGAAGCTACTATTATCATGGTGGACAGCAATTTGCAGAGAGAAAGAATCCTGCCGTCTGAAAAAGCGTTTGCCTACAAGATGAAGTTGGAAGCCATGAACAGACAGGGGCAACGGACGGATTTAACTTCCCGACCACTGGTCAGGAAGTCTGAAAGTGCTGATGTAATCGGTGAACAGACTGGCGAAAGTGGACGACAAATCTACCGCTATATCCGCTTGACCGAGCTAATCCCCGAATTTGTGGAAATGGTGGATAACACCGTCGAGCGCGACAAAGACAAACAGCAAATCGCCATGCGCCCCGCCGTGGAGTTGTCCTACCTGCCGAAAGAGGAACAGCAAACCCTGCGCGAAGCTATCGAAAGCGAGGATTGCACCCCATCGCACGTTCAAGCCATGAAAATCAGGAAGTTCTCAGAGGAAGGACGGTTGAGCGAGGACGTTATCCTCTCAATTTTACAGGAGGAAAAGCCAAATCAGGCAGAGCAATTCAAGTTGCCGAAAGAAAAAATCAGCCGATTCTTTGCGCCTGAAACATCGGCAAAGACAATTGAGGACACCATTGTGAAAGCCCTCGAACTTTGGAAGCAGAGGGAACGCAGCCGCAATGACGCAAGATAGTTGAAGAACCCCCACGACAAGGGGGCAGTCTGCCCTTTAACGCCGCCAGCTTCGGGGTATTGCGCCGTCCCCCCTCTCACACTCTCCCCCTCAAAAACAATTACCAGCCGAAAAAGAAATATATATATGCACCATTCGCAGAATTGCAATATTTCTTGCCTCGGCTACAATCAGGATATGAAAGGCAGGGAATGGAGTATGAGGACAATAAGCATTTTTGCAGCAATCGCGGCGGCGCTTGCCGTTTCGCTGGCCGCCTGTTCAAATCAGCCCGACATGACGGATGGAAGCCCATCGGCAGCGCCGCCATCTTCTTTTTCGGCGGGTGAAGAACCCACAGAGCCTGACGGGGAAGCGGAATCTGCCGCTGAAACAGACGAGGATGCAGCGGCACAGCCTGAACAACAGGAGAAGCCCACCGCCATAGAAGCGGAAGGCGCAGATCAGCAGTCCGGAAGCGCTCCGAGCGGAGGCAAGCCGGAACCTGCGCAGGCCGCAGAGCCGCCGCCATCATCGCCATCCACGCCCGCGCAGGCCACTCCGCCGCCTGCCAAGTATTCGGTCATAGGGCCTGACGGCGCAACATACACTGGCTCTGAACCAGTTTTCATCATCTGCCGCTGCGGTGAGCAATTCGGGACAGGCGGCGAGTGGCAAGCGCACAGGGACTGCCACAGCGCGTTTCGCTGTTCCTGCGGCGCGGTTTTTTCGGGCGTAGGCGAATGGGAAGCACACGCGGGCATCTACGACCCCGCCACGTATCTTTACACAGGCAAAACGAGGGAACATGCATCGCATGAGGGGCATACGCCCACAAACGAGAGCGGCCATGCGGAAGAATACAATTCCCATAACGGATGGCGCACAACCGGATTTCCGGCTTTCTAATGCCTGATCAAACCAACATCATAACTATGCGCTTCGCATCTGCGGGGCGTTTTTTATTGCAGAACTCAGGAGGAAAAATCTATGAGAATGAAATTTGACGCAAGGCGGCCTATCGCTATACTGATGGCCGCGCTTCTCTTTGCGCTTTGCCTCATGCCCACAGGCTTCGGGGCAAAGCCTCTGCTGACCGATGAAGCCTACGCCGGGGAAATCCACGTGCTTGCGGACAACGAGAGCTTCACGTCCGTTTCAGGCGGCTCGTCGCCGTTCAGCGTCGATACGTCATGGCGGCACTACCGTTCGGACGGCGCGCCTGCCTATTGCCGCCAGAAAGGGCTGAACAACCCCGACGGTACGTCCGGCAGCTACTGGATTGACGCACAGGACACGGGGCAAAATTCCCCGTCCGAATACGCATCAGGCCATATGCAAGGCGGCGCACGAAGCGCGGCGGGGCAGGCGGCGGGCAAACTCAAAGCC
>JAITMX010000189.1 GCA_031290775.1 Eubacteriales Family XIII. Incertae Sedis bacterium | reverse complement strand
GCAGGGACGAAGAAGGTGGAGGACTTCAGCGCATTCGGCCTGACGTTCACCACGCCCGGGACAAGCGGCACGGCCGCCGAGGCCACGATAGCGGTAACGCTGTTTGACGAGGGCGGCGGCGGCGAGGGCAAGGACCACATCACTGCCAACGACTTCAGCTACGACGTTGACGATGCGACGGCCTTGTCGGAGGCGATTGCAAAGACGCTGTCGGCCGTAAATGCGAAGGATGCTGCGGGAAACCCGATAGCAACAAGCGCAATTATGGCCACTGCTGCAGAGCTGGCAAACGTCCTCGAAAAGTACGGCGCGAAGCTGATAGGCGACTACGACCTGACTTTCAAGACTCCCGCAGGCTCCGATCAGGCGCAGGCGACAATCACGGTCACGCTGTACCGGTCGGGCGACGGCCTTGATACAATCAGCGCGAAAGACGCGCAATGGGGCTTCAACCAAGCAAGGCCGATCCTTGTCGCGGGCGATGCAGCCCTTGCGGCGGCGGCGAAAGCGCTGACGGAAGCGGCCGGCACGTACTACGGCGCGGGCGGCAGCATTGCCGTGGGCGACATCATCATCACGCCCGAGACATTGGCAAATCTCAAAGCGGCCGTGAACGCGGGCACGAAGGGCGCGGTCAACGTGACTTTCGTGACGCCGTACCGCGCGGCATACCCGGACGCGCAGGCAAACACGACAGTCAAGATCACCCTGTTTGACGGCGGAAGCGACCCCGAAGAGAGCATCTACGCAAACCACTTCAACTATGGCATTGGCAACGGGGCCATCAGCGGGGCGCAGGCGAAAGCGTACGCAAAGGCGCTGGCGTTCGAAGAAGACGGGACGGCGATTGACGCGGGCGACATCCTCGTCACGGCATCGCAGCTTCAGGCAATCAATACAGCCATCGCAAACAAAAACAAATCCGGCAACCCCTACCCGCTGACATTCAGCACAAAGGGCGAAACAGGGGCAGCGGCGAGCGTCACCATCGGCGTCACCCTCTATGACGAGGGTTCGGGCGATGCGGCTATCAACGCAAACGACTTCAGCTACGGCTGCAACGAGCCGATGTTCACGGGCGCCATCGCGAAAAGGCTCTCGCGCGTCACCGCGACGGACGCGGACGGCAACACACTGCCGCTCTCGGCCATCACAGCGGACGCGGGGGATGTCGCGGTCATCGAAGCGGCGCGCGCGGCGGGCCAGACCGGCGTATACCCCCTGACCTTCACGGAGTCCGCTACCGGCAAGTCGGTGACGGTCGAAGTCACGCTGATGGATAGCGGCGGCGGCAGCGAAGAGCATATCACGGCATACAATTTCCGCTACGGCTTGGATGAAGCAAATCTGACGGCCGCCATCGCGCGCAGCTTTTCGGGCGTGCTTGCGACGGACGCAAACGGCGCGGCCATCGCGCCTGCCGCCATCTCCGTGGACCAAGCGCAGCTTGCGGGCATCAACATCCAGAAAGCGGCGGGCAACATCGGCGTGCCCTTCGGTCTGACATTCCGCACGAGCGGAGCGACAAGCCAGACAAACACGCCGGCAGCCGTGACCATCTATGTCATATTGACAGACGGCGGCGGCGGCGACAGGGAGCACATCACGGCATACAACTTTGAGTTTGGCGTGAACGAGAACGGCGGCGGGGGCCTGATCGCCACCATCGCGAAAAACCTTTCAAATGTAGCCGGGCAGCATGAGAACGGCTCTGCGATTCCGTTGGCGCTCATCTCTCTTCCGGCAACGGCCCAGATGACGTCAATCAACGCGGCAGTCGCAGACGTGCGTGCGGGGAATGCAAAAGTGAACACCCTGCCGGCTTTCCCGCTGACGTTTGCGACGCCGGGCGACGCGGCAAACGGCATCGCCCCCGCGCTCGTGACGGTACAGGTCACCTTGAAGGACAACGGCGGCGGCAGCGGCGGCGGCAACCAAGACCATATCACCGGCAACAACATCCGCTATGACGTGGACAACCCCACGGCTTTCACGGAAGCCCTGATCAGGGCCTTGTCGGAAGTGTCCGCAAGAAACCCGCAGGCAGTGCCGTTTACCCTCTCTGATATCATGGCAGAGACAGCGGAGCTTGCAAACGTCATCGCAAAATACAGCGCAAAGCTCGTCGGCGATTACAACCTGACCTTCCGGACCCCGGCAGGGCAGGGCCAGGCGAGCGTGACGGTCAAAGTCACGCTGTACCGCTCCACCGACGGCAAGGACACCATCAGCGCGAACAGCATCTATTGGGATCTCTGGCAGGCGCAGTCAGCCCTTGCGGGCGGCGACGCGGCCTTTGCGGGGACGGTAAAAGCGCTGACAGGGGCAGCCGGCAGGTATTATGCCGGCGGTGACATCCCCGCAAGCGACATACTCGTCACGCAGGGTACGCTAAACAGCCTCAAAGCGGCAGTCGCCGCCGGCGTCACGGGCCAGGCGAGCGTGCCGGTGGCGTTCCAGACGCCTTACCGCGCCCAGTACCCCGACGCGCAGGCGGGCGTGTCGGCCACAGTCACGCTTGTAAGGGAGCCCGACAGATATTATGTGTCGTATAACGGCAACGGACAAACAGGCGGCGCGCCGCCTGCAGACGGCAACGCGTATATTGAAGGCAGCCGCGTGACGGTGCAGGGCGGCGGCAGCTTGACGCGGACAGGGTATACGTTCAGCGGCTGGGCAGTCTACCCGACCGCGACCGCAGCGGGGTATTTCCCGGGGAACAGCTTTGCCATTACAAGCAACGTGACCTTTTACGCGGTATGGACGCCGGCAGCCGTGGCAACCTACTCGGTGGCCTACCGTGCGGGCGCGTTGGGCACAAATGCCGTCAGCGGCCTGCCCTCGGGCATGGCAGGGCTTCGCGCGGGGACCACATACACGATTTCAACGGCAGTCCCCGTTTGGGACGGATATACGTTTACGGGATGGACTTCCTCCACGGGCGCAAACTACCAGCCGGGCAACAGCTTCCGGATGCCTGCGGCAAATGTCGTGCTGACCGCCACTTGGGACAACAGTACGGATATCGTCCCGATCCTTACGCCATTGGCGCCGGGCGCGCCGACGGCGCCGGACACGCCGACGCCGGACGAGCTTGTGCCGGACACCTTGATTGACGGCGCGGGAGACCCCGGGCTCAGCGAAATCGGCGTAGGCGGAGTACCGCTCTACGGCCTGCCCGACTCGCACACATGGGCGCTGATGGACCTGCTCATCACCATCGCGACGCTCGCCCTGCTCTTCTTCGTGTTCTTCTATCGCAGAAGGTACGACCTGTACAGGCAGGGTGAGATGCGGTATGCCACAGAAGAAAACCGCAAGAGGTCGGAAACCAAGGATCTGGTGGCCCTGATCGCGGCCATCGTCGCGGGGCTCGGCAGCCTGCTGCTGTTCGTGCTGACGCAGGATCTCAGCCATACGATGGTGCTCCTTGATATTTGGACAATCATCTTCCTGATAGCGTTCGGAGTGGAGCTGTTCGTGCTGCGGTACATCATAAAGCTGCTGCACGGCGAGTATCGCGAAGGCGAAAGCAGCGCAACGGCAGAAAGGCCTGTCCATTTTGACCGGATTGGATGAGCAATTTGCGACTATTTACTTAGCTTACTAAAGATATCATCAGGGCTGGCCGGCCGATACCCCCTTTTAGCGGCCGGCCAGCCCATGGTATCCCGGCATATGAAACCCAATTCCCGTTGAGTTCATAATACACGCCGGATCCCCCTGTTCCTCGGCGCTGTGAATCCATAAACCCACTTCTTGGATTCACACGCCGAGGCTTTTGTTTGTTCGATAGTTTCTTTTTTTATAACTTTGACAAGAAAATCCCGGACATCCCACACTTTCATATATAGTGGGCTTTTATAGTGGGCATGATTTTCTAAAAGCGAAAGGGGCATATTATGAAACAGAATCTTAAAGCACAAAAGAGGGTATCGTTCATGCAGATGGCGGCGATTATGCTGGTATTTGCGTTGGTGGCAGTCATGATGCTGCCGGCATCCTATGCCCTCGCAAATATAGACACAGAGGAGCCTGCCGCCGCAGAGGAGCCTGCGTCCGAAGAGCCGGCGGCAGCGGCGGCGGAACCGGCCGCAGCTGTGGAGGAACCCGCGCCAGAGGAGCCGGCAGCTGTGGAGGAACCAGCCGCCGTGGAGGAGCCGGCGGCAACAGCGGAACCCGCGCCGGAAGAGCCGGCAGCAGCGGAGACTCCCATATCAGGGTTGTCTGCCCCGCTCCCAAACTCCGGCAATTCGCAATATGGGGTAGTGGTATACACGCAACAAGGGGTGGACGGAAATCGGGCGTCCGTCAGCCAAACTTCGCACCTTGAAGGCGCGGAGGTATATGTGCCGGTCCCTGAGCTTGGCGGCGGATGGGTATTTGACCACTGGGAAACGGACCCGCCGGCCGTATTGGCCGACGCGAATAAACGACCGGATGGTTCGCTTATGTTTTGGATGCCGGGCCGGGAGGTGACGGTCACGGCGGTCTATACAGCGGACGCGCAGGTGACATCGGTCGTCGTGACGCCCGGCTCGGCAAGGCTTCGGCTGGGAAACACCCATCAGTTTTCCGCGCAGGTATCCGGCACGGGCGGCTATCTGGCGGGCGTCCGCTGGTCGCTGCAATACGCCACCGGAAGCACGATCGGCCAGGACGGGCTGCTTTCCATCGGCGCAAATGAAACATGCGGCGAGATCACGGTGGTTGCCTCATCTGACCATGACTCATCCGTCAAAGGCTATGCGACCGTCCAAGTCTTGGACTGTTTGGAGCCGACGGACGAAAATGGGGCCTATTCCGTAACGGTAGACGTGAGCAAAAAGGGCGAGGCGCTGACGAGCTTTGCGCAGACATACTATTTTGACGGTTTCTACACAAGTACAGCAGTCCCGGATGTTGGCAACGGCTGGGCATTCGACCGCTGGGGGGCGGATCCGCCGGCTGTGCTGGATGGCGCGGATGAGGACGATGCCCATACGCTCGTGTTTGAGATGCCCGACCAAAATGTGCAGCTCATCGCTTATTATACAAGCACAGGCCCCGGTTTCGAGGTGACCGGGATCACTGTAACGCCTGATTCTACAAGGGCCCGGCTCGGCAGCCGGCTGGAATTTTCTGCGGAAGTGTCCGGCACGGGCGACTATCCGGAGGATGTCCACTGGTCGCTGCAAGGCGCCACCGGAAGCATGATTAATAAGGACGGGTCGCTTTTCATCGGCGCAAATGAAACGTGCGGCGAGATCGCGGTGGTCGCCTCATCTGACCACGACCCAGATGTCAAAGGCTATGCGACCGTCTATGTTTTGGACCTTTTGGAGCCGACTGGCGACAATGGGGCTTATTCTGTAACGGCAGCATATGCGAGCGAAGAGGGCGCGGAACTGGGGAGCCCTGCGCTGACATATTATTTCGATGGCTTCCCTGCAACCATAGCCGCGCCGCTTTATGACGGCTGGGCATTTGACCACTGGGGAGCGGATCCGGCGGCTGTGCTGGATGGCGCGGACGAGGACGACGCCCATACGCTCGTGTTTGAGATGCCCGCCCAAAATGTGCAGCTCACTGCGTATTATACAAGCGCAGATCCCGGCAATCCCGACCCAGAGGTGACATCTGTCGCCGTGTCGCCGGGATCGGCGGAAGTCTACCCGGGCAGCACAGTACGGTTTTCCGCGCAGGTATCCGGCACAGGCGCGTATTCGGAGGGCGTCTGCTGGGATCTTTCGGGAGCGTCGGACAGCGCCATTGACGAAAACGGGCTGCTGGCTGTCAGCCTGGGCGAAACGAGCGAAACGTTCACAGTGGTCGCGATATCCGTGTTTGACGCGTCAATCAGTGGTACTGCCACTGTCTGTATTTTGCCGCCGCTTCCCACAGTGACGGAGGTCGTCGTGTCGCCGGGCACGGCGGAAGCCCATTTGGGCACTGCGGTGCAGTTTTCCGCGCAGGTATCCGGCACGGGCGCGTATTCGGATGCGGTCGAGTGGGAGGTTGCAGGAGGCGCTGCCGACAGCATCATTGACGAAAGCGGGCTGCTGGCTGTCGGTGTGTACGAAACCGAGGATACGGTCACAGTGGTCGCGATATCCGTGTCTGACCCCTCAATCAAGGGCACGGCCACTGTCCGCGTTTTAGACCCGTATGTGGCCCCGAAAGTGGAGAGCATCCGTATTGAGGGCGATTCGACGGTCTATTTGCAATTGGGCGAGCCCCGGCAGTTCACGGCCAAAGTGACAGGCGTGGGCGAATACAACGATCAGGTCATCTGGTCGCTTTCGGGCGCAACAAAAAGCACTGTTGACAAGAATGGGTTGGTGAGCATCGCAACAGGCGAAAGCAGCGAGGCGATACGCCTTTATGCCCGCTCTGCAGAAAGTCCTGACACAATGTACGCATCGGCGCTCATCAGGATAAAGGCCCCGGTCAAGAGCATCCGCATCAGCCCTTGGCAATATGGCGGCATCGAAGTGACGGCAGGCTCAACCTTGCAGTTCCAAACCATTTGGGAAACCGAGAATATTGACTATCTCGGCGAAGACTATCTGGGCGAGATTTTGTGGTCGATCGACTCGGCGGCCCAGGTGGTCTACCGTGTCGACCAGAATGGCCTGGTGACTGTCGGGGCATCTTGCCCCGCCACCTACTTTAGCGTACAGGCCCGCTCGGCCCGCTTCCCCGAGCTGTCCGCTAGCGCGACCGTGATCGTAATCCCGAAGGATAGCGGCACAGGCGACTATACGATAAACCGCGTTGCCATCACTCCGACCGAGACCAGAATCAGCAAGGGGTCGCATCTGCAATTTGCCGCAGTTGTCACGGGCACCGGCAAGCCGCCCCAAGATGTGAAATGGCGCATAGAAACCCCCTCCGTATATCCAGGCACGCAAATAGACCGTGACGGCGTGCTTATCGTTTCCCAACACGAAACAAATACAATGCTTTTCGTCACCGCGACCTCCGCGTACAATTCCGCTGTCACTTCGGCGCGCGCGGTCGTATACCTGATCGACCGCACGGTTAGCTCCATATCGATCTCGCCGAAAACCTTGACCATTGTCAAGGGCGGTGGCGGCCAATTCACCGGCTCGATCAATGGGGCAAGCGTGAACCCGGGTGAGTTTTACTGGACACTTGAGGGCGACTACACCGATAGCCTGGTCTATTCGGGCGGCCAGGTGGCCATCGGCAAAAAAGAAACGGCCGGCACTGTGACAGTGCGCATCCGGGCCAAGAACGACTTGAGCTTTTCCGCATCCGCGCAGGTCACCGTTCCGCAAAGCAGCAGCAGCGCCCCTGCGAATCCCGATACCGGCGGGGCAATAACGGGAACAGCCGCAAACACGCCGGTTGCCGCGCCTCTCGCTGCCGATGCCCCCGAAACAGAAATTGACGAGGCGGAAGCTGTTGGCCAAATAGAAGCCGGCGAAATAAATGGCGAAATAAATGTTGACGGAACGGATGCCGGCGAAGCGGCATCGGGCGGGGCGGAAACTGTGGCCATTGGCTCCGCGCTTGCCCCCCTTGCCGCAAGCAAGCAGCCGCTCCCGCCGCTTGTCATTTTGGTAATCGCAGTCGGTGGGGCCGGGCTTGTTTCCGGAGTGTCGATGGGCGTGTTCAAGCTAATGCGCAGGCCATAGGCAAAAGAAGCGAATCATCTTCATAAGGAAGCGGTGAGAAATAAATTGGACATTTGGTTTGTCTTTTTTCCGCCTGACTGCGTTGCCTTTTTTCCACACGCTTTAGCGTGTAATGGAAAAACGGACAGCAGAGGTGCAAAGC
>JAITMX010000142.1 GCA_031290775.1 Eubacteriales Family XIII. Incertae Sedis bacterium | reverse complement strand
TTCCACACGCTTCAGCGTGTAATGGAAAAACGGACAGCGAAGCGAACGCAGTGAGCGTAGGAGTGAGGCGCAGCCGAACGTTGCATTGCGGCTAAAGCCGCGCAAGCCTGGCAGACGTGTGGGTGGTAAGCTGTTTTTACCGGCAGACGTGGTACGACGGAGCTAAAGCTCATGTACCACTGTCATTGCGAGGGTGCGCAGCAACCGAAGCAATCCATTATCCACTGGATTGCTTCGCTTCGCTCGCAATGACGGTTAGTGACGGTTAGTGACGGTTAGTGACGGTTAGTGACGGTTAGTGTGTGAACTGTAACGTTTGCGGCGTTTGCGCTTTGGGGCGTATCGCTGTATAATTTATGGTCAGTATGCGGAAAGCGCCCGCGCGCGAAATATAGCGGAATATATTGGTTGACCAAAGGAGAAACAGGCAATGGCAAAGATCTATTATCAGAGCGATACGGACATTTCTTATCTCGACGGCAAGACCGTCGCGGTTATCGGATACGGGAGCCAGGGGCACGCGCATGCCCTCAACCTCAAGGAGAGCGGCGTTGACGTCATCGTCGGGCTGTACGAGGGCAGCAAATCATGGAAGGCGGCCGAGGCGGCGGGGCTGAAGGTCGCCGCGGCGTTTGACGCGGCCAAGGCGGCGGAGCTCATTATGGTCCTCGTCCCCGACGAGCAGCAGGCCCGTATCTACAAAGAGAGCATCGCGCCCAATCTCAGCGAGGGCAAGACGCTTGCATTTGCGCACGGGTTCAACATCCACTTCCAGCAGATTACGCCGCCGGCCGACGTCGATGTCATCATGATCGCGCCGAAGGGGCCGGGCCACACGGTGCGCAGCGAATACCTCGAAGGCAAGGGCGTGCCCTGCCTCATCGCCGTCCACCAGAACGCTTCGGGCAGGGCCTACGACATCGGCCTCGCGTATGCGGCGGGCATCGGCGGCGCGCGGGCGGGCGTGCTCGAAACGACCTTCCGCGAAGAGACGGAGACCGACCTCTTTGGCGAGCAGGCTGTGCTCTGCGGCGGCGTCACGGCGCTCATGCAGGCGGGATACGAGACGCTTGTCGAGGCGGGATACGAGCCCGAGAGCGCGTACTTTGAGTGCATCCATGAGATGAAGCTCATCGTTGACCTCATCTACCAGGGCGGTTTTGCGAAAATGCGCGACTCCATTTCAAACACGGCCGAGTACGGCGATTACGAGACGGGCAAGCGTATTATTACAAACAAAACCAAGAAAGAAATGAAAAAAATCCTCGAAGAAATCCAAGACGGCACCTTTGCGAACAAGTGGATATTGGAGAACGCGGCCTCGAGGCCGCACTTCCTCGCGACGCGGCGCATCAAGGCGGGCCATCAGCTTGAAACGGTCGGCGGCGAGCTGCGCAAAATGTACAGCTGGGGCAAGGCCGGAGAGTAAGGAAAACGCAATATGCTGTTGACCGGCGCGCAAATCATCATGGAGTGCCTGCTCGAACAAGGGGCGGACACCATTTTCGGCTATCCCGGCGGGCAAATCATGCCGCTCTACGACGCGCTTTACGACTATACGAAGGACGGGCGCATCCGCCATATCCTGACGGCGCACGAGCAGGGCGCGACGCACGCCGCCGACGGTTACGCGCGCTCGACAGGCAAGGTCGGCGTCTGTTTTGCGACGAGCGGCCCGGGCGCGACAAATACGGTCACGGGCATCGCGACCGCCAACATCGACAGCTCGCCCATCGTCGTGATTACGGGGCAGGTCCCCGCATCGTCGATTGGGCGCGACGCCTTCCAGGAAGTCGATATCATCGGCATCACCTATCCGATTACGAAACACAGCTATGCGCTGCGCCGCATGGACGAGATCGCGGACGCCGTGCGCGAGGGCTTTCGCGTCGCGCGCAGCGGCCGTCCGGGCGCCGTCCTCATCGACGTCCCGAAAAATCTCTTTACGGAGACGTATGAGTACGAGCGGCAGGCGCCGCTGCCCCCGTTTCCGGCGCCGGCGCCGAGGCAGGACAAAATCAAAAAGCTTGCGGAGCTCATCAATCAGGCCAAGCGCCCCGTGATCCACGCGGGCGGCGGCGTGCAGATTTCGGGCGCGTCCGCAGAGCTCACAGAGCTTGCGCACAAGGCGCAGATCCCCGTGGCTACGACGCTCATGAGCCTCGGCTGCTTTTCGCGCTTCGACCCGCTTTCGCTCGGAATCATGGGCATGCACGGCGAGCGCGAGTCCAATCTTGCTGTGCACAACGCGGATTTGCTCATCACGCTCGGCGGGCGGTTTTCCGACCGCATTACGGGCAACACGAACGGTTTTGCGAAAAAGGCCACAATTGCGCACATCGATATCGACCGCGCGGAATTTGGCAAGAATGTGCCCGCCGGGCTGCGTATCACGGCGGATATCAAAGAGGCGCTCATCGCGCTGCTGCCCTTGGTGAAAAAGCGCAAAAATCCCGAGTGGATCGCGAGCATCGACTCGTGGCGCCGTGACGTGCCGCATGCCCTCGCCTTTACGCCCGCCGCCATCATCGAGACCATCTACAAGGCTTTCGGCGCGGACACGATTGTCGCGACGGACGTCGGACAGCATCAGATGTGGACGGCGCAAAACTGGCCGTTCTCCAAGCCGCGCAAGCTCATCACGAGCGGCGGCATGGGGACGATGGGCTTTGGGCTCGGCGCGGCGATCGGCGCGTCCATCGCAAACCCCGGGACGCCGGTGGTCCTTGTCACGGGCGACGGGAGCTTTCGCATGAACCTCAACGAGCTCGTGACGGCAAAGATTCAGGGGCTGCCCATCATCTGCTTTGTCCTGCGCAACGGGACGCTCGGGATGGTGCGGCAGTGGCAGAAACTGTTTTGGGAAAAGCGGTTCAGCGCGACGGATCTGTCCGATGTCATCGACTACGGGCTGCTCGCGAGAGGCTTCGGGCTCAGCGGCTGCCGTGTGGAAAATACGGATGGGCTGGAGTGCGCGATCAAGGCGGCGCGTGCCACCGGCGAGGCGGCGGTAATCTGCTGCGATGTGTTCATCGACGAAAACGTATGGCCGATCGTGCCGCCGGGCGATACGATTGAAAACCAGAGAACGGAGGAGTGAAACAGATACCATGAGTGAAAATACCGATAAACGCGTAGCCGTTCTTGTCGATTCGGAAAACATCGCGGCAAAACACATAGACGAGATTCTCGACAAGGCATCGCTCGAAGGGCGGGCGACCGTCAAGCGCATCTACGGGGATTTTTCTTCGGACTCCAAGTCGAGCCAAGCGCGTGGCTGGAACAAAAACGTCGGCGAATACGCGCTGACGCAGGTGCAGCAGATACAAAACACGAGCGGCAAAAACAGCTCGGATTCCGCTCTCATCATCGACGCGATGGATTTGCTCTATTCAGACACGATCGATATCATGTGCATCGTGACAAACGACAGCGATTTTACGAGGCTTGCGATGCGGATTGCGGAATCTGGGCTCATTGTCATCGGCATGGGCACGGGCAAACAGGACACGTCAAAGTCCTTTATGAGCGCGTGCAGCAAGTTTTACTATTTGGACGAAAACAAATCGGCCGGCAAGAAGGCGGCTTTGGCAAAGGAGGCTTCGGCGGCGCGGAAAGTCGCAAAGAAGCCGGGCGGCCCCGGCCCCGCCGCAGCCTCGCAGGGGCAGGGGGCCGTGTCGGCTGCGACTGCTGTTGCCGGCGCTCCGATTGCGACGCCTGCTTCGGCAGGCGCCAATGGGTCTGCGACCTCCACTGCCGCCTCCGCCTCCGCTGCCGCACCGATAAAGGAGGCTTCGGTTGCCGGGGCTGCGGCAGTTTCCTCGAAAGCGCAGGCCGTGCCCAAAAAAGTCATCGACACGATCATCACGGCGATTGAAAACGCAGACCTCATCGGCGACGACTGGATCAATATCGCGCCCATCGGCAGCGTGCTGTATCGGCGGTTTCCGGAATTTGACCCTTCGATATGGAACAGGCCGAAACAGCTGTCCATGTTTTTGAAGAGCCTCGACGAATACTTTGAGGTCGTGCAGGGCGAAGCGATCGGAAAGCCCACAGGCAGCTATATTCGGATAAGGACATAAAAGGGGAAGTAAAAAGATGCCATTGGTCTTACTTGGTTTGATCGTTGTTGTCGGCGGCTGCCTGCTGATCTACTATCAGTTTGGGCCGGCGATTTCGCGGCGGCTCGGCACCGGGGGCGGCGGATATGCGGATGGCTTTCGCCGAAGCCCGGAGGGCAGGGCCCGGTACGGCTCTGCCGGCGGGGAAGCGGCGGACGGCGGCAGCGAACCGGACGAAAAATTATATGAAACGTCCGCAGACGGCAAGGTGCTGTTTGTCTTTGGAGGCGGCGAGCGCGAGGAGCGCCCGCTGAATGCCCATGGCGGCGCGAAGGCTGCGGGAAACGGCGAGGACGATGCCGCCGCAGAACCCGGCCAGGACGACGGGGCGTGAACAGCTTGCCGCTGATCCTGCTCGCGGCCGCCGCGATCCTGCTCGCGGCCTCTTTGATTATCGTCATTCAAAAAGGGGCGGCCTTCAAGGGCGGGGCGGCGGGCAAAGAGGGGTTTGAGCGGCTCGGCGCCGCCCTTGAGTCGTTGCGGCGCGATGTGCTGGACAGCCAGCGGCAGGGCGTCGGCGAGCTGCGTGCGGAGCAGGCAAACGAGGGGCAGCGCCTGCGCGCGGAGATGGGCGACGGTTTTGCGAAACTCCGCGCTGAGCAGAGCGAAAATATGACCGCTTTGCGTACGGAGATCGGGTCAAAACTCGCGGGCCAAGCCGTGCAAAACGAGCAGAAGCTCGAAAACATCCGCAGCACGATGGAAACGCGCATCAAGTCTTTGCAGGACGACAACGCCAAGCATTTGGACACCATGCGCCAAACGGTGGACGAAAAACTGCAAAAAACGCTCGAGGAACGCATCGGGCAGTCGTTTCGGAATGTCAGCGAGCAGCTCGCGCAGGTTTACAAGGGGCTCGGCGAAATGCAGGCGCTTGCGTCGGATGTGGGCGATTTGAAAAAAGTCCTGTCCAATGTCAAAACGAAGGGCACGATGGGCGAAATCCAGCTCGAGGCGATCCTCGAGGAGATTTTGCCGGCGGAACGCTACGAAAAGCAATATGCCACAATCGAGGGCAGCGGCAACCGCGTGGATTTTGCCATCAAATTGCCGGGGCAGGGCGACGACCCGGTCTGGCTGCCGATCGACGCCAAGTTTCCGACCGAGGACTATTACAATCTCGCGAGCGCGTACGAGGGCGCCGACCCGGCCGCGGTCGAGCTTGCGGGCAAGCAGCTTGACGCAAAGATCAAACAGTTTGCGAAGTCGATACACGACAAATATGTCATGCCGCCGAACACGACGGAGTTTGCCATCATGTTTTTGCCGATCGAGGGCCTGTACGCCGAGGTTGTGCGCAGGGGCTTGGTGGAGGCGCTGCAAAGCGGCTACAAGATCAGCATCGCGGGGCCGACGACGATGGCGGCACTGCTCAACAGCCTGCAAATGGGCTTTCGCACCCTCGCGATCCAAAAACGGTCCGGCGAAGTCTGGAAGACGCTCGGCGCCATCAAGACGGAGTTTGCGTCGTTCCAGGCGATTCTCGAAAATTACCAGGGCCGGATGCAAAAGGCAAACGAAGACCTCGACAAGCTGATCGGCGTCAGGACGCGCGCGATCAACCGCAAGCTGCGTGAGGTAGAGGCGTTGCCGGGCGAGGAGTCAGTGGCCCTTCTGCAAATCGGAAACGACGGCATAGGCCCGGATGGTGATGAATAAACTCTTTGCGATCGCCGACCCGCATCTTTCTTTTGCAAGCGGAAAACCGATGGATATCTTTGGCGATGAGTGGCAAGGCCACTGGGCGCGGATTGCCGCGAACTGGCGCGAAGACGTTTCGGAAGGCGACACGGTAATCGTCGCCGGGGATATCTCTTGGGCGCTGAAATTTGCCGACGCGATACCCGATTTGGATTTCCTGCACGGGCTGCCGGGGCGCAAGCTGCTTGTGCGCGGCAACCACGATCTTTGGTGGCATGGCATCAAAAAGCTCAACGCGATGTACGGCGATATGCGCTTCCTGCAAAATGATTTTGCAATGCTGGATGATGGGATTGCCGTTTGCGGGTCGCGTGGCTGGGGGCTGCCGGGCCTCGAGGACTACGGCGCGGCCGACGAAAAGATTGCGGCCCGCGAGTGTATACGGCTGAGGCTTTCATTTGACGCGGCGGTGGCGGCCGGCGCCGCGGATATCGTCTGCGCGACGCACTTCCCGCCGGCCCTGACGCCGCAAAACAGCTCGATTTTTACGGATGTCATCGAAAGCTATCCGGTCTCGCAAGCCGTCTACGGCCATCTGCACGGCCGCGCCGCGTACAAAAAAGGGATCAAGGGAGAGTACAGGGGGGTCGTGTACCGCCTTGTGTCCTGCGATTATTTGGGTTTTCGCCCGCTGCGCATTTTGTAGCGAATCCATATTTCCGCGCCGGGGCGCCGCTCGGGTTTGCTTTCGCTTCTGCCTCTGCCTCTATTTCAGGTTTTCCGGGTTGAGGCAGAGCAATTCATCGCTCACAAAGAGGCCGTCTTTGCGCACAAGCTCGTCGTCGAGCCAAATCTCCCCGCCGCCATAATCCTCCCGCTGGATCGTCACGAGATCCCAATGCACGGCGCTGCGGTTGCCGTTGTCCGCGTCCTCATAGGCGTTGCCGGGCGTAAAGTGAAAGCTGCCCGCAATCTTTTCGTCAAAGAGCGTGTCCTTCATCGGGTGCAGGATATACGGGTTGAGGCCAAAGGAAAACTCGCCGATGCAGCGCGCGCCCTCGTCCGTGTCCAAAAGCTCATTGATCCGTTTTGTGTCGTTTGCCGCCGCGTCCGCGATTTTGCCGTCTTTGAACTCGAAGCGGATGTTTTCGTAAGTGAAACCCTGCTCCTCGCTGGCCGTATTGACGGAAAGCACGCCGTTTACGCTGTCTTTGACGGGCGCCGTATAGACCTCGCCGTCGGGGATGTTTTTTTCGCCCGCGCATTTGATTGCGGGAATCCCTTTGATCGAAAAAGCCAGATCGGTGCCGGGCCCTATGATGTGGACGCGGTCCGCTCTTTCCATGCGCGCCGCGAGCCGGTCCATCGCCTTGCTCATCTTGCCATAGTCGAGATTGCAGACGTCAAAGTAAAAGTCCTCAAACGCCGCGCGGCTCATGCCCGCGAGCTGCGCCATCGACGCGACCGGATAGCGAAGCACGACCCACTTTGTGTGGTTGACGCGGTAATCGAGCACGGGCCGGAGCACGCGGTTCCAGAGGTTCATCTTTTCGGATGGCACGTCGGAGAGCTCCGAGGCGTTGTCGCCGGCGCGCACCGCGATGAAGGCGTCCATGCCCTTCATGCGCGCGAGCTCGATTTCATTATGGAAAGCCGCCTGCGGCTCGGTCGCGCCGAGCAGGATTTCGCGCTGCACCTGCGAGTCGCGCGCCTCGGCGTAGGGTATGCCGCCCGCGGCGTAAATCCCGCGGACGAGCTCGAGGATGAGGGGCTTTGCGGGCTCGCCCTCATAGGATACGAGCACGCGCTCGCCGGGCCGGATTTCCGTCGAATAGTTTACGAGGGTCTTTGCGAGTTTCTGTATTCTGCTGTCCATGTTGCCCCTTTCGTGATGTAGCGTTACGTAATAATGTGTTATGTAATGCACTGCTATATTGCCGGATTGTTTGCCTTTTGCCCTGTCTGTATGGCGCCGCCCGGGTCATCGCCCCATGACTTTCCCCGCGATCGCGACGATTGCTTTGGAAACAGGGCCTTCCATCGCTTTTGCCGTGTCTTCGAGCGATTTGATGATCGGGATATGCTGCGGGCATTTCTTTTCGCAGGCGCCGCATTTTTTGCAGGCTGATGCCATGCCGGAGGGCTTGTCCCCTGTGGGGCGCAGGCTGAAACCGTACATCGTTTTCGCGAAGAAGCCGCCAAACATCGAGTAGCTGTTGTACGCGGCGAAGCAGGAGGGGATGTCGACGCCGAAAGGGCAGGGCATACAGTAGGTGCAGCCTGTGCAGTTGACCTTGATGGCGTCGTGAAAGGCCTGCTTGACCTTGTCGATCATCGCGAGGTCCGCTTCCGCAAGCGAGCCGGGAAGCGCGTCTGCGGCGGCACGCGCGTTTTCCTCGACCTGGCCCATCTCGTTCATGCCCGAGAGCACGCAAGAGACCTCGGGGTGGTTCCAGACCCAGCGCAGCCCCCAGTCGGCCGCGCTGCGTTTTTGCCCCGAAGCGTCCCTGTATTCGTCTATGACGCGTTTTGCCGCCGGCGGCATTTTGCCGACGATCATGCCGCCGCGCAGCGGCTCCATGACGACGATCCCGACGCCTTTTGCGGCCGCGTATTTCAAGCCCTCGGTGCCGGCCTGAAAGTTTTCGTCAAGATAGTTGTACTGTATCTGGCAAAATTCCCAGTCGTATTCGTCGATGACCTTGCGGAAGTTTTGCAGGTTGCCGTGCCACGAAAAGCCGATATGCCCAATCTTGCCGTCCGCTTTGGCTTTTTCGAGAAACGCCGGGAGGCCGAGCTTTTTGCCGCGTTCCCATGCCGCGTAGTCGCCCAGGTTGTGGATCAGATAATAGTCGATGTGCGCCATGCCGAGGCGTTCAAGCGAGGTGTCGAGCATACGGTCCATATCCTCGCGCGTTTTGACGGACATAAAAGGCAGCTTTGTCGCGACAAAAACGCGGTCGCGCAGCTTCCGCCCCTGTTCGTCCGTCTTGGCGAGGATGGCGCCGACGGCTTTCTCGTTGCCGGGGTACATATACGCGGTATCGAAGTAATTGACGCCCGCGTCGATGGCGCGCCGTACCTGCCGCTCGGCCTTTTCCATGTCTGTCGCCGCGAGATTGCGCTTGAAGCGCATACAGCCAAACCCGAGGATGGATACCTCATCCCCCGTGCCCGGCATTGCGCGTTTTAAGACTTGCTCCATGATACATTGCTCCGTTCGCCAGAAAACAGTATAGCACTTTTCTTGACAGCTGCGCACCGTTAATAGTACAATAAACCTCGCGGCTTTTTGTGCGCAAGGCAGGGCGGTGTAGCTTAGTTGGTCAGAGCGTCCGGTTCATACCCGGAAGGTCGGTGGTTCGACTCCACCCGCCGCTACCAGTGTGGAATAACGCAAAAAAGCGTCCTCCCCGGCGAGGCTCTTGGTGAATTCTTGGGTCTCGTTTTCTCTTGTCCGGCATATGATTTTGATGTCTTTGTCCGTCAATTCCACGCGCTGCACAAACGCTTCTATGGCGTGGTCGTCTGCGCCGTCTATCATCCCGTCGCGGACCTTTTTTAGATAGAACATCACCATGCGCTTGTCTATCGCGCCGAAGTCGTGGCTTTCTGCCAATAGCTTTTCAACGCGGCCGCGGTCGTTTTCCAGCTCCGTGATTTTCGCCGTGATATCGGCGTTCAATCCCATCTGCCCTATTGCGTCTATGTAGTTGGACATCTCCTTGTCAATCTTCCGCAGCCGCCTTTCAAGGTCTGGCGCGTCGGATTTCCTGTACTCTTCATGCTGCGCCTTCTCTGCGGCAACCGCCACTTTGGCGATCATTTTGTCGGTCAGCAATTCATCCCGTATCACGTCCCCGATAAATTCCTCAATCCATTGTTTCCTGACGGCGGTTTTTTCACACCCGGATTTTTTGCGCTTCCCCGAGCAGGAATAGTAATAATAGGTTTCCCCCGTCCGCGACGTGGCGGATGTCCCGACCATGGTTGAGCCACACGCCCCGCAAAACAATCTTCCCGTCAATGAGTAGTCCACCATGCGCCCTGCGGCGGGCGCTATCCTGTGCTGGTGTAGTTTTTCCTGCGCCATGTCAAATGTCCCCTTGTCTACGATGGGCGGTATCCCATCCTCATCCCGCAAGTCCCCGAACGTATACACGCCCTTGTATTTTTCGTTGGAGAGTACTGGCAGGAGCGAAGACCTCTCCCACCTGTTCCCCGCGCCCGTCCTTATCCCACGGGCGTTCAGGTCGGCCATAATGTCTTTTGCCTTGACATCGCGTATGTAGTCCTCAAATATCTGCTTGACGATGGGCGCTTTGTCAGGATCGTGCGCGTACTTCCCGTCTGCGCCTTTCATCAACCCAAATGGCGGCTTGCCGTTCACCTTGCGCTCGGCGGCGTTGGCCGCCATCCCCCGGCGCGTGTTCTGCGCGAGGTTGGCCGAGTAGTATTCCGCAAGGGATTCAAGCAGCCCGTCCATGATAATCCCTGT
>JAITMX010000061.1 GCA_031290775.1 Eubacteriales Family XIII. Incertae Sedis bacterium | reverse complement strand
TCTGCATGATTCTTGTGCCTATGACGGCGCAGGCCGCGCCGGACGATACGTTTGAAGCGGACGGCATATGGTACAAGGTATTGACCGACGATGAGTACAGCCGCACTGCGGAAGTCTGGAACAATCAGGGCTTCGTCGGGAGCGCAGACGAGGGGTTTGACGCCGGGATTGTCACCATCCCCGCCGCGGTAGACGCAAGCGGTGCCGAGAACAAAACCGGAACCCCAAGCGGTATCTACAACGTGACTTCCATCAGCGGCGGCGCGTTTCAGGATTGCATGACGATTACCCGATTGGTTCTGTATGAGGCGGCAAATCTTCAAACCATCGGCACAAACGCGTTTAATAGCTGTTTCCAAATGCAGGGCCCGCTGTACATTCCCGCAAACTTGATTTCCATCGGCGACGCCGCGTTCGGCGGTTGCGGCAGCCTTGGCATATTGGAAATGAACGACGCGATGAGCCTTCAAAGCATCGGCGACTACGCGTTCTATAATTGCGGCAATCTTACGGGGGGCGGCCACGGGCGCGGCGCGGGAGACGGAGGCGTTGAAACAAGCTTTCCCGACGGCCCCGATGGTACGGCCTATGTAAGGGACACGCTGAGCTTCCCGCCAAACCTGATTTCTATCGGCGAATCGGCGTTTGAGGTGAATAATGTAGAAAATCCTCCAGACGAGTGGAGGCTGCCGATCGTTTTCACTTCCGCGGCAAATCCCGGCACGATCCAAGAAAATGCTTTTAATAGCGTGAGGTATGATGTCGTATACGCGCCGGAGGGGGCGGCGTATACAGAGGAGCCCGGCTTTCCGGACGCGACACTGATCAGCACTCATTTTTTGACCCTTTCCGCGGGCGAGAACGGCAGGATTACCTACACCGGACAGCAGGGGTTTTATGCGCCAGGCGAGCTTGTCCGAGTACACGCTACGCCGGATGGCGGCTACGCGTTCAGCGAATGGACCGCCGCCACTGGGAGTTTTGACGATGCAAACAACGCGCATGCCCTCTTTACCATGCCGGACGCCGCAGTCACGGTGCGGGCGAATTTCACGCTGATCGACGATACG
Organism: Eubacteriales Family XIII. Incertae Sedis bacterium; assembly: GCA_031290775.1. Taxonomy (GTDB): domain Bacteria; phylum Bacillota; class Clostridia; order Peptostreptococcales; family Anaerovoracaceae; genus WRMW01. The sequence continues at coordinate 5,165 of JAITMX010000061.1, read as the reverse complement.
GAGCCGGGTACGGCGCCTGTCGTCAAGCCGGGGCAGGGTACGCAGAGCGGGACGGCCGTACCTGCTTCGAGCGACGGGCTGACCGCCGCCGTGCCTTATACGGCGAACGTTGGGGCGTGGTTTGAGGACGCGGACGGCGATGCCTTGACCTACTCCGTCGTCAGCGAGGACGCGGACGGGATCGTCGCGCTTTCGGGCGGGACGCTGACCTTTACGCCGACGGACGCGGACGCGAATAAGAGCCGGACGATCGTCGTCAAGGCAAACGACGGGCAGGACGACAGCACTTCCAATGTGACGATTTCCGTCGCGGTCGGCGCGGTTCCTATCGACCGGACAGAGCCGGGCGGCGGCGAGGAAGAGCCATCGGATGTGATCACGGTTCCCCCGCACTATTCGCCGCTCAAGCATTTCGGCCTGTGGAGCGGCACGGGCGACCTTTCCGCGCGGATCGACGCGGATTATAGGCTGTTTGTCCGGCTGCTTTACAAAGGGGCGGTAATCGACCCGGGCAATTACACGCTCACGGAAGGCAGTACGATCATAACGCTGAAAGAGAGTTATCTGAAAACCTACGCGAACGGGACGCACGAGTTTGTCGCCGAGTTTTCGGACGGGGGGACGGCGGCGGTCAGCCTGACGGTCAATGCCCCTGCGGCCGCGGCGAACGCGGCGGTGACAAACGCGGAAACAACGGCGGGGGCGGCGCCAAGGACAGGCGACGACGCGGCCTTGGCTGTTTGGTTCGCGATGGTGGGGCTGTCTTTGCTTGGGATTGGCAGTCACTGGATTCTCGGGCTCCGCCGCAAGCGGCATCCCCAAGAATGACAGTCCTGCCAAGAGTGCAGCGGCTTTGCCGCGTTCGCAACCTATCCTGATTTGCGCAAGCAAATCAATGGAAGGTTGCATTCGAGGAGTGCAGCGGCTTTGCCGCGTGGCACTCTACCGTGGCACTCTACGGCTGACATTCTTTTAGCGGTAATCCGCCGGGCGCGGAGCCGTCAAAAACGGGCTTTACAATCCCCGCGCCGCGTGGCAACATCTTTTTGCGCCGGATGGCTTCGCGATTCGCTGGCTGTGCGGTGCGAACATTTGCCTCCTTAGCTCAGTTGGATAGAGCACCTGACTCTTAATCAGGGCGTCCTCGGTTCGGGCACGAGATGGGGCACCACGGCAAAGCGGCCTTGAAACGTTGGGATTTCAAGGCCGCTTTGTTTTGTTCGCCGCTCGAGTGTCTTCTGGCATCTAATCGCTGGTCTGCATGGTTTACGGATATCCTCTTGTGTCATGGCCCCAAAGCGTTCAACCAATCATATTGACAATGGAATAGCGGTATCCCTGTTCGGTGAGAAACAGCTGCCTTTTGGCGGCAAACTCCATTTCCCGCGTATCTTCGGTGGTGATTGAATAAAACCATGCGATATTGCTGCCTGCTTTCGGCCTCAGGATGCGCCCCAATCTCTGCGTTTCTTCCTGGCGCGAACCAAACATTCCGGACACCTCTATGATGACATTGGCATCCGGCAGGTCAATGGCATAGTTCGCGACTTTGGAAACAACGAGCGTCGTGACATCGCCGTTCCGGAAACTTTGATACATCCTTTCGCGCGTGGCGCCCGGCGTTTTCCCGGTCAAGATTGGGGCGCTGGTCATGCCCGCAATCCTTTCAAGCTGCTCAATATATTGCCCGATAATCAAGATATGATCACCGACATGTTCCTTTAGAAGGCTCCTGATTACAGTCTCTTTGTTTTCATTGCACGACGCGATGCGAAATTTTTGCCTGCCATTTGACAGCGCATATTCCATCTTCATCTCTTCAGCCAAAGGCGTTCTGATTTCTGTACATTTTGCACACGCAATGAAGCCCTCTGTTTCTAAAGTTTTCCACGGCATATCATATTTTTTCGGCCCGATGAGCGAAAACACATCTTTCTCAAGCCCGTCCTCGCGCAGCAAGGTGGCGGTGAGGCCCAATCGGCGCTTTCCCTGTATCTCGGCGGTCATTCGCAGAATCGGGGCAGGGAGCACATGCACTTCGTCATAAATAATCAAGCCCCAATTTCTTTTGCTGAAAAGTTCAAAATGGGCAAACTCCGCGTCCGTGCTGTGCCTGCTTGTCAATATTTGATAGGTTGCTATCGTGATGGGCTTGATCTCTTTTTTTTCGCCGCTGTATTCCCCAATCAAATCATCCGTCAAGGCGGTTTTGTCCAACAATTCCCTCTTCCATTGGCGTATGGCGGAAATCCCCGTCGTCAGGATGAGCGTTGCGTGATTGAGTTTGCTCATCACGATCATGCCCACAATTGTTTTTCCGGCTCCGCAGGGCAATACGACCGTCCCGCTGCCGCCGGACGATTTTCCTTGCCCGTAAAAGGCGTTGGCCGCGTGCTTTTGATAGCCCCGCAGATTGAAAAAATCGCCGCTCAACGCTTGCGCCCTCAAGGAAACCGAAACTTGGTCCGCGTCCTCATATCCAACTGTGTCATCTGCAGGATAGCCCATCGCCGCGAGGGCCTGTTTCAAATGCCCTCTATAGGCCGGGTCGATCTTGATTCTATATTCGGAATCAGAATCGCAAAATTCCAAGGGGGCGTCTTGGTCCAGCATGAATTTGCGCAGCGCGTCGGTTTGCTTGATTTCAGACATCGCAAATTTGTCCTTGGATGCCAAAACCAAATACGCGGCGCCCGGCTTTTTTGTCAACCTGATTTTGCCATACCTCGCGCAATGCGCTTTGATTTGGGAAACCACATGCTCCGGCAAAACATGCCGCGCATACTTTTGCAGCGTCGCCACGGCATCTGCAGGTTTCGTGCCGCTGGCCATGGCATTCCACAGGGAAAGCGGCGTGATTCTGTAGCTATGCATATACTCAGGGCTTTTTTCGAGTTCCGCAAATGTTGAAAGCGCGTCGCGGGCCTCTTCAAACAATGGGTTTGCCACCTCCAAAAACACTGTCATATCGCCCTGGACAATGAGAGGCCCTGTCCCGTCAAGAGATTTCAAACGCTGCGAATCTCCTATTCTTCTCTATTTCTTTCTTGGCCTTGTTGATATCATTTTTGTCGATTTCAATCCCTGTTTTGATCTCGTTTTTCATGATTGCCCGGATCCCTTTGAAATTTTTTATTTCCTCAAACAAATAGGGGTCGTCCGCTTCGATGACGGTGATCGTCTTGATGCGGATCCGCTTGCTTTGAGCGATCCATTCATCCAATGCGCGAATAATATTTTCGGGGACAGACTCCGTGGATGCGCCCTCGAGATATGCTTTGATCTCTTCGATTTTCATCCCGCCGTCCAACGCCTTGGCCATCCCTTTGAAATCCAAACTGAACACGGCAACCTGCTCATCCGCAGATTTGCGATCCAGAAATCTGTCAAAATACAATTCATGGGCAAGCTTGGCAGGGCCTGCGGGAATGATTATTTCAAAATTTGGCTGAACGATCAATTGACTGGCGTTGTTCACGCCGGGGGTTTTCGCGCTGTGTTCATATTCGCCGGCAATGCCCAAAAGCCATGCCCCCAATTTGGTGATCCGAAATCCGTCAACGGAATAGTACCGCCTGGTTTCGTAATCGCTCCAGCCTTCCGATGCTGCGGCATCCAAAGCGCCCAAGACGGCAAAATAAGCAAACAAAGCGGTATCGATCACATGCGTCTCAAAGTTTTGAAAATTTGCCGGGGTGTAATATTCATTGCAATAGTCGTCCCGAATCAAAATATCCCCAAGCGCGTTCGTGATTTCCCCGCCCTCTTTCTTTCGGAAAACCGTCCGGAAGCTTTGCATGTCTATCCATGGCCCCACGGGGCATTTCCTCAGGTATTTTGCCAATAATGAAAGAGCGTGCGCATAACTGAAATGTTTGGCTCTGTATTTGTACTTTTGGGCCGCGTTGCGCTCCGCCTCATGAATGACAGAGTTGTCATGCGTGAGATAGGCGTCGTACAAAAATTTGATTTGCTCGGGGTTGCCCATGAGCGCAAAATTTTTCGCGTTTTTCCCGAGCGCAAATTTGCCGTCTTGTATGGCCAATACCTTTGCGTTGAGCATGAGTTCGATCAAACTTTCGCCGACCAGCGTATCCTTTGCCGTCCCGATTCCGTCTATTGAGCCGCTGTCGCCCAAAAATACTTCATCGTACCCGACAAACCCGTATAATTTTTTCAGGCTTGATTTGCTGATCATGCCGCTTGCTTTCGTGGCGCTTGCGTTGTTGCTGTTGATGAACCTGAGCGCTGTTTCAAAATCCGAAATCCGCTGTTCCCTGCCCATCAGCACAAATGTGCCGGATAGCATCTCCTCTTCCGGCATTTCGTCAAACTCAACGGGCAGCGGCGGGATTATCCTCATCAGTTCCTCGCGGATAACAGGCGGGAAATCGGACCCTGCAATCAATAGCTTGGCCCTTGAATATCTATCGAAATAGGATTCGCAGCCTCGGCTGTAATAACGAAAGAAGTCGGATTGCCGGCTCTTTGCATTGTATTTTTTATAAATAGAATCCAGCTCATCTGCGCTGGCATTGAAATTGGATTGGGCCATGCATGTGATGATTGCTTTTTCGCAGGTATTGAGCCCGTTATAGATGCGTTCAACGCAGCCGGGCGAAGCGTAATACTCTTTCAGCAATTGAATCTTCTCCTGCTTTTTCTTGCCGCTTGCGCGGACTGCCGCGATCCGCCCCAGTTCGTCAAGCTCCGTCACGGTAAGGCCGTCCAGCGCATAGTCCAATCGATCTTTGCCCATCAGCTTTTCCTCATACAGCAAGCAACACATTCATGCCAAGCACGCATTTCAGTATAACAGCCATGCTGTTGCCGCGCAACGGCCACAGGGCTTGCGGCCGGGGCAAGCTACGCCGTATCGGCCGCGGCGCCCGTGCGGGACGGCTTTGCCTTCACAGGCTGGCGCTCGTCGGCAAAACGAGGATCGGGAAAGCCTCATCTGCCCATTACACGATGACGCTGAAAATATCTTTGCCCTCCACCTGTATCCACTCCGGCTCCGCGTCTTCCATCTGCCCGAGGCCGAAGGTGACCAAATAGCCTTTGCCCTCCCCTTGGATGCCGATATACTCCGCGAGCTGCTCGAGCCCCTTTTGTATGCGCCCCCTGTCGTACCAGATCTTCAGCTCGACGATGAACGCCTCGTC
>JAITMX010000042.1 GCA_031290775.1 Eubacteriales Family XIII. Incertae Sedis bacterium | reverse complement strand
GCAGCCGTCCTACCAACGATTCGCCTTGCGAATCGGGTTAGGACTGGCAAGCCGCGCAAGCCTGGCAGACGTCCTACCATCAATTTGCTTTGCAAATTGGGTTAGGACTGTCACGCGCTAATGCGCTGTCGTCCTCGAATGCAACCTTCCATCGATTTGCTTGCGCAAATCGGGATAGGTTGCGAACGCGGCGGAGCCGCTGCGCTCCTGGCAGACGTCCTACCATCAATTTGCTTCGCAAATTGGGTTAGGGCTGTCAAGCTCCTGTACCACTGTCATTGCGAGCGAAGCGAAGCAATCCAGTGGTTCATGGATTGCCGCAGTCGCTACGCTCCTTCGCAATGACAGCCCTTGGCGGCGGTGTGAACTGCAGCTCCGATAATCGCCGACAATCGCCCAAGTTGGCAATGTCAAGTTGGCAATTGACCCTGCGCCGCAAAGGGGGTATACTTCGTTTATCAGGGTTTCCTGAGGCGCGCGATTAGATTGTAAAAAATATCCAACATTGAAGTACCGGGACCGCCGGGTCATCTGCGCGGCTGCCGGGCCGGCTTGACCGGATGGCAAATGCGGAGTGCAGGCAACCCACCTAACGAGGTTAGGGTACTTTGAACAATCGAGACGGCGTTTTGGGAACCCTCTTACTTTTGGTTTTTGGGAATAGGTGCAGAGAAAGAAGAATAGGGAAAGGAATTGGGCGAGAATAACGGGTCTGCGATAGTCAGGTTTGCGATCGGCGTGATTGGGATGGCGGTCTTTGGCATCGCCCTCGTCATCTTTCTGATTTGCCTGCTCCTTTTCACGTCGCTTCTTCATATCTTCCTGCCGCTTGTCATTGTTTTTGCGGCGGTCTTCATCCTTTCCTGCACCCTCATGAATTCCGGGCGCAGGCGCAAGAATGTGATTGGGCGGCTTTCGCGGTATGTGGCGGCGCTTTCGGACAAAAAGAACGTTCTGAAACTCGACGGCCTGGCGGCAGCCACGGGCATATTGCCGGCGCAAATCAGAAGCGATATGCGGCTGCTCAAACGTTGGGGCCTGCACTTTGACCTCTATATGGACAAATCGGAAACGACGCTCATCAGGGGCGAAAGCGTTTACAAGCTCTATCTTGACGCCGAACGGCAACGTGAAGCGCGCGAACGGGAGGAAGCCGAGCGGCAGAGCAGGCTGCGCGACCCGGAAACCGCCACGCTCGAGACTTTCTCAAGCGAGGGGCGCGCCATTCTCGACAAACTCCGCGCGGCAAACCTCGTGCTGCCGGGCGAGGCGATCTCAAACAGCCTGTCCGAACTTGAAACGACGATGAAACGCATCTTCGGCCATATCGAGGGCCACCCAGACAAACTTCCCGAAACGCGCAAACTGATGAACTACCATCTGCCGACGACCATGAAGCTCGTCGACAAATACTGCCAATACGACACGATGGAGTACCAGCCGGAAAACATCGCCGCCGCGAAGGCGGATATCGAAAAGGCGCTCGTGGCCGCAAACGAGGCGTTTGCGAATTTTCTCCGGGGGCTGTACCGCGAGGACACGCTTGACATCACGGCAGAAGCGGAAGTGCTCACGAAAATGTTTGAAAAGGACGGCCTGACAGGAGCCAAATTTGATATCGGCGGCGATCAAAACAAATAATGGCTGCGAGAAATATTATTATAGAAACCAATAGAAGGAGAGAAAGACCATGAACGAGCAAACTATCCAACAAGAACCCGTCCTGACGCTTGAACCGGCTGCGGGGCCCGAGCTCACGCTTGGCGATCTCGAATCGGCCTCTGCCCCTGCGGCTCCGCCCCTGCCCGTCAAAAATTATACGGAAGCGGTGATGGAAAACGTGCCGCTGACGCCGGAAGAGCAAAAACAGGTCGACGACTTCGCGCAGCAGATCGACATCCACAATTCGGCGATTATTTTGCAATACGGCTCCGGCGCGCAGACAAAGATGGGCAATTTTTCGGAAACGGCGCTGAGCGGCGTGCGCTCCAGGGATATGGGGGAAATCGGCGGGATGCTGACAGGCCTCGTGACGCAGCTCAAGAGCTTTGACGTTTCGGAAGAAAAGGGCGGTGGTTTTCTCGGCTTGTTCAAAAAAGGCGCAAACAAGGTGACGGCGATGAAAGTCAAGTACGCGACGGCCGAAAAAAACGTCGCGCAGATTTCGGACGCGCTCGAGCAGCATCAGGTGACGCTGCTGAAAGACATCACGCTGCTCGACAAGATGTATGACCAAAACCTCATCTATTTCAAAGAGATCACGATGTATATCCTCGCGGGCAAGCAAAAACTCAAGTTTGTCGAGGCAAACGACCTGCCGCAGCTGCGCGAAAGGGCAAAGCAGAGCGGTTTGCCGGAGGAGGCGCAGGCGGCAAACGACCTCGCGAACCAATGCGACCGTTTCTCGAAAAAAATCCACGACCTCGAGCTGACGCGCACGATCTCGCTCCAGATGGCGCCGCAGATACGCCTCATCCAAAACAACGACACGCTCATGAGCGAAAAAATCCAGTCAACGCTCACAAATACCATCCCGCTGTGGAAAAGCCAAATGGTGCTTGCGCTCGGCGTCGAGCACAGCAACCAGGCGGCGCTTGCGCAGCGCGAGGTCACGGATATGACAAACGAGCTGCTGAAAAAGAACAGCGAGGCGCTCAAGGTGGCCACGGTCGAGACCGCGAAGGAGAGCGAACGCGGCATCGTTGACATCGAGACGCTGCAGACGACGAACAAAAACCTCATCGAGACGCTCGACGAAGTAGTCCGCATCCAGACCGAAGGCCGCCAGAAACGCGCCGAGGCCGAGGTGGAGCTCACGCGCATCGAGGGCGAACTGAAAAACAAGCTGCTTGAACTCCGCGACTGACCGGAATCCGGAATCCGTTCAATGAAACTTGAATTGGTCGCGACCGCGACGTTCGGCCTTGAGGCCGTCGTGCGCCGCGAAATCGAAGGGCTCGGCTTCAAAGTCACGGGGCGCGAAGACGGCCGCATCACGTATATCGCAAACGAGGCCGGCCTTGTGCGCTCAAACCTTTGGCTGCGCACGGCTGACCGTGTGCTCATCAAGCTCGGCGAATTCAAGGCGCTGGCCTTTGAGGATCTGTTTCAGGGGATGCGGGCCATCCCTTGGGAGACACTCATCCCCGAGGACGGCAACTTTACGGTCGGCGCCACGTCCGTCAAATCCCAGCTTTCCAGTGTGCCCGCCTGCCAGTCCGTTGCCGAAAAAGGGCTGATCGCGCGGCTTTCCGAGACCTACGGCGAGCAGCGTTTTTCAAAGTCCGGCGCGGGTTATGAGATTCGTATCCGCATCCTGAAAGACATCTGCGCCGTGACGGTCGATACGAGCGGCCCGGGGCTTCACAAGCGCGGCTACCGCACGGCAAATGTGGAGGCGCCCATCAAGGAAACGCTTGCGGCGGCGCTCGTGTCGCTCTCGTTTTGGAAGGCGGGCAGGCTGCTCGTCGATCCGTTTTGCGGATCGGGCACGATCGCGATCGAGGCGGCGCTCATGGGGCGCGGCATCGCGCCCGGCCTGAACCGGGGCTTTGCGGCCGAGAGCTGGGCTTTCATCCCGCAGGGGATTTGGAAGCAGGAACGCTCGGAGGCATACAAAAAGATTGATTTGGCTGCGGACATCCGCGTCGAGGCATCGGATATCTCGGAAAAAGCCATCGCCGCGGCGAGGGCAAACGCCGAAAACGCGGGCGTGGGCGATTGTATCGGTTTTTCGGCAAAATCTTTCGAGTCGTTTGCGCAGGATGCGGCAGGGCGGCAGGGCGGCGTGATGGTCTGCAATCCCCCCTACGGCGAGCGCATCGGCGAAAAGCAGCAGCTTGACAAAACCTACCGCGAGATCGGGGCGTTTTTCCGCGCAAACAAGAGCTGGTCGCTTTTTCTCATCACGAGCGACAAGGATTTTGAACGCGCGGCGATGGGGCGGCCCGCGGACAGGCGGCGCAAGCTTTACAACGGCCGCATCGAAACGACATACTACCAATACCACGGCACGAAGCCCGCGCGGGCTGTTTCCGGCAGCGAGGCGGAAGATTGAACGCAAACCGCAAGATGGTTATTTACAGCGAAATACCCGATGAAAGGCCGCTTCTGCGCTTTTTCATCGACAACGGCCTCGAATACGCAGAGGATGACGAGATCGCGACGGACTTGGCCAAGTGCTGGAAAGCCGAGGACGCGGAAAGCGGCAAGCTTGTCGGCGGTTGTGTGCTCTCCATGCGGGAAGGGCGCTTTATCTGCGACGGCATCGCGACAGACCCGTCGGTGCGCGGGCAGCGCGTCGGCGAGCATCTGCTGAAAACCATGTTGGATGAGGCGCGGGCGCGCGGCGCGGACGCGCTGTATTTGGTCGCGCGCGCACCGGGGTTTTTTGCGAAATACGGGTTTTCCCCCGTCCCGCGCGAAGCCGCGCCGACTTTCTTTGAGTGCTTTTCATGCCCGCAGTACGGCATCAGCTGCCACCCCGAGGTGATGCGGCTTGCAATCGGCCGCAAAGAAGAATAGGATGCCGCTATCGTTTGGGACTGCTTCGGGCCCGAGTTTGCCTTCCTCGTCGCCGGCGCCCTGTCGCCCGCCAATATGATCGTCTCCGCCGGCATCAAAAAGCAGAATATTGTTTCGGGGTGATTTTTTCCGGCATCGCGGCGCGCGCGTTTTGCATCAGTTTCCACCCCGCAGGCTCGTTTAAGGCCGTCTTTCTACACATATTTCAGAACGTTCTCGTACCCGGCCAGCAAATAGGCCGGCGCGTCGTGGCGCAGCTCTTCAACCGTCCAGTATTCCTTGCCCGGTTTGCTGATGGAATGCGTCATAATCGGGAACTGATGGCGGGAGATATTGTTGCCGGCCAGCGTGAAAATCGTGCCTGTGATGTGCTTTGCGTCCTCCGTGCACAGATAGAGCAGGAACGGCGCAATCGCCTCGGGATCCGGCGTGTCTTCCGCTTTTGGGAACTCCCCGAGCTCGCCGACTGCGGAGGAGCCATGAAAAGCATAGTCCGCTTCGTAAGCCGCCCGCGTCCGCGCCCACGGCGAGAAGATATTGACCGTGATGCCGTCTTCGTAATATTCGCAGGCCGCGCCCATAGAAAGCCCCATTGTGCCCGCATTTGCGGCGCAGTAGTGCGCCATACGGATGACGTCGCCCATCAATGCCTTTGAAGACGCATTGAGGATGCGGCCCCAACCCTGTTTTTGCATGTGGGGGATGACGTGCTTCATCATGTGGAAGTGGCCCTTGGGCTTGATGTTTGTCATCTTGTCCCATTCCGCTTCGGTGATTTCGGCCAGAGCCCCGTTGCCGAACGAGCCGGCAGCATTGACGAGGATGTGAACGGTGCCAAACGCCTTCACAGCTTCATCGACAATCTTCTTGGCATCCTCGTCCTTGGCAATGTCCCCGAATACGCCGATGGCCTCGCCGCCCATATCCCGGATCGTTTGGGCGGTTGTCTTGGCGTCGCCGTAGATTTTGAATCGGATATCATCAAAGGCTTTCTTGTCTTCGGGGCCCAGCGCGCCATACTGCGCGTCCGTCAGCTGCGCATGGCCGGTGCTGCCGGGCTTGCGGTTGTTTGTGACAAGCTTCGCGCCTTCATTTGCAAACGCAAGCGCGATTGCGCGGCCGATCCCCTGCCCGCTGCCTGTGACGAGTACGACTTTGTCTTTGAATAAATTTCCCATAGCCATCAATACGGCCCCCTTTACATGACCGTTTCCGGTTCCCAGTCGTCAGGCCTTGTCTCAATGGCCAAGTCTTCTTTCTTGTCGGAGAAGCCAAAACGCATGGTAATCTTTCCGTCCGGAAGTTTTACGCCCATCATGTCGCCGCGTAGGCGCACATACTCGTTTTGCCCCGCATCCTCTTCTGCCGCGTGTGCAAGGAATGCCCAATACCCATCCGGCGCTTTGTCAAGCGGTACGCCGTCTTTGATCATTTCATCTCGGACTGTGCGCCCGTCGAGTTCACGCGGTGTGATGCCCGCCTTCAGGCAAAGATCCGCTGCGACGCCAGCTGCTTGCCCCGTTGACATGCAAATCGAAATAATGCGGACGGCTGCCATTGCATGAAATTCTGTCGATACACAGCGACCTGCAACGAACAGATTGTCGACCTTCAGCGGCACGATGCAACGATAGGGGACTTCGCTGTACTCTGTTGGATTGGAGTAGACGGCCCAGTCGCCCTCATCGGGTACCGCAAACGGATACATCGCTTTGTCGTTCGGATCCGCCGGAATATTGATCCCCGCCGGAATCTTTTCCTTGGATAGCGCATGATGCCGGAAGCCCCAATATCCACTCGTCGGATGATGGCTGTCATAGATCTCAGGAAACTTCGCAATACTGTCATCAAATTTCCGCGCGGCCGCGATATCTGTGTCTTTATAGACATATTCGCCTACAATCCTGCGCGAGTCGCGGATGCCCGGCAACGAGCCAACGCCTGTGATGCGGCAATTTTCGAAACCTTGGACATACTTGCGGAAAACATTTTCGAGCCACAGGCTCTGGCGGTGCTGCTCAACGAGTTGGCGCGAGAGATCTTCTACATCCAGATTGTGATTGTAAAAACTGTGCCCGACACAGAATGTGATGTCCGCATTTTCGTCATCTGTCCCCGGCACCTGATAGATAAGGCCGCCCGGAAAGAGCGGATAGGGCAGGTCGCCGGCCGCGACGGCCTTGTCCATGCATTCGCCCGCATAGCACATATTTTCGGGATAGCCTTTGTTGTCTTCGACCCAAGCCTTGTTTGCGGTGCGGAATGCCTTCATGTTGACGCCGCCCATGCGCAAGCCGAGCGTATGCGCAAGGTTGAGGCCCATATATTCCGAATTGCCCACTTCGTATGGCACGCCGGAAAAGGCCGCGATATCCGCATCGCCCGTAGCATCGATGAATAGATTGGCTTTTATTTCCATGCGCCCCGACTTTGAATAGCAGACGACGCTTTTGATATCGGACCCATCCATTATGGCATCGACTGCGCGGGTGCCGTACAGAATCCGGCAGCCCGAAGACAGCAGCATATTTTCCATCTCAAATTTGCAGTATTCAGGATCGACAGCCGGCGTATGCGGCGTATCGAAGAGCTTTCCATTTTTGTCCAATCGATCCAACAGCTCTTTGCAGACCCCCTCGATCATGCCCGCGACGCCCGGCACATAGCCGTTTGTCATGATGCCGCCGAGATTGTTCATGTTTTCGATGAGCAAAGTCCGCAGCCCCCTGCGCGATGCCGCGACACCTGCCGCCACGCCGGCACAGCCACCGCCTACCACCAACACATCTACATCGTATTCGATCATTTCAAACCTCCATTTCTTGCCAACCTGCGGCCTTGATGCGACCGCGCAAATTTCGCCATGAAACATTCTTGAAACACATAGTATTCACACTTCTTGCTCTTGCGAATGACACAGCGCTCTATATATGAAGCCCTGCCTGAAAACCCTGATTTGTGGCCGTAGAAATCGTGCCGGCGGCCTTTGCGTCGCCGACGATATAGACGGATGTTTCTGGCACACAGCGCCTGAGCGCATTGACAAGGTCTTTTCGAGGCTTCATCCCAATCGCAAGCAATACGGTATCCGCTTCGATCCGAAAACTCTCGCCATCTGTGCCAGACATGGTCACTGCGTCATCTAAAATTTCCGTGACGCAAGTGTTGTAGTGCACCGAAATATTTTCAGCGTCTATTTCTTCCATCAAATAGTTCGCAGCAAGGCCCATCGTGGGGTGTATATTGCCCAACACGCTGCATTTGTCCAGCATCTCTATGAGATCGACTTCCTTGCCCTGTTTCGCGAAATCAATCGCTGCTTCGATGCCGACCGCTCCGGCGCCGATGACAACAATCTTTTCGCCGACGGGCACAAGCCCGAGTTCCGCATCCGGGGCCCAGTGCACGTGGGGTTTGCCAACACCGGGGATATTTGGGGTCACAGGATCGGCGCCTACGGCCAGGATGAGCGCGTCGAAGTTTTCTTTTGCAAGCAGTTCCGGCGTCGCTTCGGTATTCAGCAGAATCTTTGCCGGCTGTTTTGCCGCTTCGCGCTCAAACCACGCAAGGTAGTCTTTCATGTCAAATTTGAACGGCGCGGCGGCGGCCCCAATCAAATTGCCGCCCAGCCTGCCTGATTTTTCGTACAGGGTCACGTCATGCCCGCGAAGGCAGGCGGCCATCGACGCGTAGACGCCCGCGAGGCCGCCGCCGACGATGCCGACTTTCTTTTTCGTTTCCGCCTTCGGCACGACGCTGTTTTTCAGCTCAGTCGTAAGGCCCGAATACGGGTTGACCGCGCAGTTGATGACGCGGGGCCTTGTACCCACGCCGTCGCCGGAGCCCAGGCGGATCGCGCAGGCGTCGCAGCGCAGGCAAGGCCTTCTATCCTCCGGCCGGTTCTCTGCGTATTTCTTCGGCATTTCCGGATCCGCCATGAGCGGGCGGCACATCGCCACAAAATCCGACCAGCCGTTTGAGAGGATCTCCTCCGCTTCGCCTATGTTCATGATGGAGCCGACAGTATTGACCAAAAGATTGGGGTAGGCCTGCTTGATATCGCGCGCATAGTGCACATTGTACATATGCGGCATCGGATAATGCTGGCACCAGTTGCGGTAATACTTCATATCGTAATCGGAATGTATGCCGGCAGAGCAGTGGACGATATCGATGGCCTCCTCAAGATAGCCGATGAGCTCGAGCGTCTCTTTGAAATGCATCCCTTCTTCCGCAATCTCGTCGGCCGAGATGCGGTACTCGATTACGAAGTCATCGCCGCAGCGCTCGCGGATCGCTTGGCACACTTCCACCGCAAAGCGCGCGCGGTTTTTCGTAGAGCCGCCGTAGCCGTCCGTGCGGCGGTTGTAAAGTGGGCTCGTAAATTGCGCAATGAGATTTGCATGGCCGCCGTGGACCAGCGCGATGTCCATGCCCGCGCGCTTCATCTGGAATGCCGCGTTCGCGTACTTCCCCACGGTCTCATCGATTTTTTGCTGCGTCATCTCGATTGGTACGATGGGGTCACGCCCGTACTTTTTCGCGCGCGTTCGCTCCGTCCACGGAATGATCGGGGAGGGAGCAAAAGGTGCATGCCCGACCGTTTCCCAAGCGGTATCTTTGCCGTTATGGTTGATTTCGAGCGAGGCGTGGCAATTGTACGCGGCCGCCATCTCTGCGTACCACGACAAAGGAAGCACGGTCGCGGGGTTTGCGAGATCCAGCATGCGTTCCTCATCCCTCGACTCGCTGAGGTCGATCGATGAATTCCCGACATAGAGCACGGTGGCGCCCCCTGCGGCGAACTGGCGGAACCATTCCACAAATTCATGCGTCACCAAACCGTCGGGGCTCGCGTGGTTTGGGGAGGGCGGCGCCAGCACGATCCTGTTTTTGAAATCGATGCCGCGGATGGTGATTGGCGTGAACACATTTTTGCAATTGGAAGCCATGGTTTTCCCCCATACTTTAAACTATGTGAGCAAACGATCCAGCATGGACTCTTTCAGCAAGGTGCGTTTGTGTTGCTCGGCGCTGATATGGTCAAAGACCAATGCTGCAATCAACAACGCGCCTTGTGCGAAAATATTCCAATAGGGCTGCACGCGCAAAACATTCAGCATATTTTCAAACACGTTCAGCAGGAGCATGCCTGCGAAAGCGCCTGCCAGATTCCCTTTGCCGCCCATGAACGCAACGCCTCCGAGGATGGCCGCCGTGATGGCAGACAAATCCGGCAATGCGGCAACGATGGCGCTTGGGCTTGCCAATTTCATTTGAGAAGCCCAAAAGATGCCTGCCACGCAAGCAAGGACGCTGTTCTGCACAAAGAGCTTGATGCGGATATGATCCGGATTGAGGCCTGCCAGGCGCGCCGCAGTGCGGTTGCCGCCGAGCATATAGATGCTTCGTCCGTAGGGTGTATTGGACATGATATAAGCGAAAACAATCAGGATCGCCATCATAAAGAGAAAGAGCAGAGGCAAGCGGCCGAAGAAGGCAATCTTGCCCATCGCGTTGAAACTTGCCTGGCGGATCGAAATGATATTTGCGTTTGTCCACACCATGGCGAGCCCCGACAACACGGCCGAGGTGCCGATTGTTGCGATGAAAGACATGAATTTCAAAACGTTCACCAAGAAAGAATAGATCAAACCGATGCCGACGCCCAATGCCATGCAGATGGCAACATTCACGCCCCAAGGGAGTTGGGGCGCAGACTGGCAAAGCTCTGCAAACAGCATTGCGGAAACCGTCGCCTGGGCGCCGACAGAGAGATCGATCTCGCCGCCGATGATGAGGCAGGTGAGCCCAATCAACATCATGCCTTGCACGACGATGCTCAAAAATATCCCCCGGATATTTCCTTCTGCCAAAAACCCTGTTGACATAACGGATGAGACGGAACCGCCGGTACTCGTCTTGAAGCACATAAATATGATTAGAATAACCAGTATCGCCCAAAGCAGGGTAGACCTTGAACGAAGCAGTTTGCCAAAGATAGTTGCGTTTTTCACGGTTTCTTTGCCCCTCTCTATCAAGACCCGATTTTGGTTTTTGCGCGATTGCTGAAATAGTCCATTGCGAGCGCTGCAATCAGAATCAATCCTGAGAACGCATTTGACCAAAAGGCATTGACGTTTACGATTTGCATGCCGGTCTGGAAAGTATTGATGATGAGCAGGCCGACGAAGGCGCCGCCCATGCCGCCCGTGCCGCCGCCGAAAGAAATGCCGCCGAGAACCGCCGCAGTCAATCCCGTGAATTGGGCTGAACCGAGTGCCTGAAGCCCGCCTTGCATTGCGCGCGCGGAAGCAAGCACGCCGGACACACCGCCCAAAACAGAGGAGTTGATGAACAAGATCAGCAAGATAATCTTCGGGTCAATGCCCGATAGCCAAGCCGCCCGGTGATTGCCCCCGACCATGTAGGTCCTGCGCCCGAATTTTGTTTTGCTCATCAATAACCCATAAACAACGAATGCAATGGCTATCAAAATGACAGGGAAGGGCAATACGCCGATTTTCCCGCCGCCGACAAACTCGAGGCCAGGGCTTCTGAAACTGACATGGATTGGGTTGTCGCCATCCGGCGGCACGCTAGCGAACATCATCAAGCCTTTTGCCACCGAAGCCATGGCAAGCGTGGCGATAAAAGACTGAAAATTGAACCGGGTCACGAGGAGTGCGTTCGCGGCTCCGAAAGCGGCACAGAGCAAGAGGGTCAACAATACAGCCAAAGGCCACGAAAGATCCCAATAGCGAATCGCAGTTGCCACGATCACGCCCCCGAACGCGCCGACGGCTGCCGTGGACAGGTCGATTTCGCCCGAAATCAACAGACAGCCGGCGCCGATTGCGAGGAAAGCCGTCACAACCAACGAATTTGCAAGGTTGAGGAAGGTATTGGCGGTCAAAAAATTGTTTCCGATCGATCTTGCCCAAATTGAAAAGATGATGATGAGCGCCGCTTCCAAAACCAAAAGCGTAAACATTTTTGATTTCAAAAAGTCTTTGTTTTTCATTTTGTTTTTCACATTTTTTCTCCCGCGTCAGTTTTCATCGCGAGCGCAAGCACATTCTCTTCCGTCGCTTCTTTCCGGGGCAGCCGTCCGGTCACGCGGCCGCCACACATCACGACAATCGTATCCGCCAGATTGATGACCTCAATCAATTCCGAGGAAACCAAAATGACGCCCATGCCCTGTTTGGCGAAGTCGCAAATCATTTGGTAGATCTCCGCTTTGGTGCCGACATCAATCCCTTTTGTAGGTTCGTCAAGGATGAGCAGCTTCGGCGTCACTTCATCGGAAGTCCATCTGCCAAGAATGACTTTTTGCTGGTTTCCGCCCGACAGTTCCACGACGAGTTTGTCGGTTGTCGGGGTTTTGATGGAATACTTTCGCACGGCTTCGTCTGCCAGGCGCGTTTCCTTTGCGGGATCCAGAAACACTCCGGTTGTCAGCTTGTCAAAAACCGGCATGCATGTATTGTCTGTAATATTGCGGTATAGAACCAGTCCCTGCTCCTTGCGGTCTTCCGGGCAAAGCGCGATGCCGGCATCGATTGCGTGTTTCGGTTTTTGAAATTTGACAGGCTTGCCTTCTATGCGGATTTCGCCGGAAAGCACCGGATCCGCGCCGAATATCGCGCGCGCCACCTCTGTGCGGCCTGCGCCGACCAAACCGGCCAATCCGAGGATTTCGCCTTTCCGCAGCGTGAAGCTGATGTTGTTCACATAGGGGGTGACGATATTGTCGACTTCAAGCAAGATGTCGCCGAATTTGCCATTCCGCTCAAGCGTAGAGTAAGTGTCGCCAATCTCGCGCCCGACCATGGTGCGCACGAGTTCATTTTCATCCGTTTCCGTTGTTTTGAACGTTTTGGCCAATTCGCCATCTTTAAGGACAACGATTTCGTCCGCAATTTCAAAAATCTCTGAGAGGCGGTGCGAAACATAGAGGATGGTTTTTCCTTGATCCTTTAGCCTCAGGATCAGTTTGAACAAGATGCCGATCTCACTTTCCGCAAGCGGCGCGGTGGGCTCGTCAAAGGCAATCACTTTTGGATCGCGCCGATAAGCTTTCATGATCTCGATCATTTGCTGATTTGCGATCGAAAGGCCGCCGACAATGTCATCGGGTTTGAAAGGCACTTCAAAATCATCGATGATACGTGACGTTTCTTCCCGCAGCTTCGCCTTGTCGACAAAGCCGAAACGGTTTGTTGGCAGTTCGCCGACAAAAAGGTTTTCCATCACGCTGAGCTCCGGGATGACTTGGCGTTCCTGATAAATCACACTGATGCCTGCCGTGATTGCGTGGTAAGGGGAGTCGAAGGTGATAGGCTTTTCGTCCAATAGAATCGTTCCGTCATAAGCCGGCAGGTCGCCGCTCATGATTTTCAGCAGGGTGCTCTTGCCTGCGCCGTTCTCGCCAAGCAAGGCCATCACTTTTCCGCTTTCGGCTTTGAAATTGATGTCGTTCAAAGCCCGGACGCCCGGGAACGTTTTTCCAATATGCTGGAATTCAATGGAATGGCTCAAAATTCACCTCCGGGGGGAACGGGCAAAGCGCATTTTCGCACTCTGCCCGTTACGCTATTGGTGTATCGGTTTACTCGTCGTAGTATGCAGGTTTCGGCTGCCGCGTCGAGAATGAATCGCGGGTGATGCCGTCCTTCGGATATTCCGGGAAGTAATTCGATTGCGCATAGACATCAGACCACGCCAGATAGGCTTTGTAGTTGTCTTTGTCAAGCCAGACCTGCGGAAGCTGATAGCTGGCATACATATGGCCCTCGCTGCCATGGTCGCTCTTGTTGATCCAATTCGGCCAAAGCGTGTCAAGCGTTGCATATCCGGAAATGAAAGCGTAGAGCGCACCCATGATGGGCTCGACGTAGACGGTTTGCGCCGTGTAGTTTGCATAGCGCCATGAGTCATCCAATCCTGAATCAAAAATTCGGATGAGGCCTGAGCCGCCCATGGTGTCTATGCATGTGACATCAGTGAGCCCGAGGGAGTCGATGGCTGAGGAAGCGCCGATTGCAAAGTCATCCATCGCAGCGCCGATGAGCCAATGCGTGTACTGGCTGTTGGTGGAAACCAGCGGTTGCACAAGGTTGCGCGCCGTATCAGGATCCATGCCGCCGGAGGTGCAGTCGACCGTAAACACATTGTCTGCATACTCAGGGAACTTTGCGATAAATTGGTCTTTCACGCCACGGGGACGAGCGTCAAGCGGGGGCACGATGGAATAGGTGACAGTGAGGACGCCGACTTCTTCCCAAGGCACTTCCGGCCAATTTTCCTCTTTGTATTCGATGAGCTTGTCGCCCATGGCTTTGCCGACTTCATAGTGCTCGTGCCCGACGTAGGGATGCTCAAGGTACGCTTCGGCGGAAGACTCGTCGCGCGGCGGGGCCAAATCTGCCATCCACTGCACTTCCGGATGCGCGTTGAGTATCTCAAGGATGGCGGGGTAGATTGTCGTATCGGGATCGATGATCAACGCGTCATACCCCTGGTCGATGCAAGTTTGAAGCTGGTTGAGGTAAAGGTCATTGTCCTCATTTGACGCAAACATGCCGTCGTATTGGAAGTTGAACAAGGGCGCCCAATGCTGGATGGCCTTGTCAACATCATCGTACAGCGGGCCGACCGATGAGATCAAATACTTCAGTTTGTATGGGCCGTTGCTTGTGTAGTCAAAATCGGGATCGAAGAATGCAACATTCTCAAGATCCGTGCTGCCATCCCCAAGCGCGTTGGGGCCGCCGGTTGCAGTCGGGGCCGCCGCCGGCGCGGACCCACTGTCGGCAGGCGGGGTTGCCGCAGACGATCCGCCGCCCTGCGCGCTGTTGCCGCAGCCGGCAAGCACCGTGAGCATGACCATCATGATAGCCAAAACTATCGCGAGATACCTTTTCTTCATCACTTTCATCCTCCTTCTGTCAATTTCAACCTACAACATTCAACACGCGTAATTGCGCAGTCAAACCATTAAAAGCTACAGCTTTTTTTCGTCTGCGACCCAGCCAACGCCTTCTCGGGCCTTTCCGAAGCCCGGATAAGCATTTTGGTAGGGGTCTTCCCCCGTTTCGCCTTCAATGGCCGCCCTGTGTTTTTCATTGAATAGGCGTATGGTTTCGGGAACGCGTTTCATCCCCTCCGGCGTCGTATAATCGGCCATGCGCGCCAACACGTCATGGACAATGGCATCCGGATTTGCGTAAGGAACCACAAGGAAAACATCGTTTTCAATCGCCTCTTTGAAAATCCTCGCGAGCTCACGCGGCTCGATCCCTGTTGCATGCACCGACTTCAAAAAAGCTTCCGTTTCGCCCGTCATATTGAAACCTGTATTGCGAAGCTTTTCAGGGCGCGTCTTTCCGGATTCAAAAATATTTGAGTTGACATTGGCCGGGCAGAGCACCGATACGCCGATCCCATACGGCTCCAGCGACAGCAGATAGCTCTCCATCATCGCATTCACACCGCCTTTGGCGGCAGCATAGGGCGCAATGATCGGCGCCACCGAAAGGGCGCCGAAAGAGGAAGTCACGCCAATATGGCCGCCGTTGCCTGCTTTGACCATGCGCGGCACGAAAGTCACAAGGCCGTTGATCGCGCCACCGAGGCAAACGCCCACGACCCAGTCAAAGTCTTCATAGGTTGCCGCTTCCGCAGGGCCGAAAGCGTTGACGCCTGCGGTCAGCAGGAGCAACTCAGGCGGTGCGCCGAAAACACGCGTTGTTTCAAGGGCCGCGTTTTCAAATGCCTCGCGATCTGTCACATCAAGCTTGATTCCGTGAACCTGCGCACCTGTATTCTTGAAATGGGAAAGGGCTTCTTCGAGATGGTCGCCCCTTATGTCCGCAATCACAACCTTGCAGCCGGCCTCTGAAAAAATCTGCGCTTGGCCAAATCCAACTCCCGAGGCGCCGCCGGTAATAAAAGCAACTTTGTCCTTAAATTCATGCAAAACGATTCCTCAACCTACCTAAACACTGAACGGTTGTGCTTATGGTTGTGAGTGTACCATATCGAGTATAGGCGAGTTCATAGATAATTCACATCAAATCATGCTATTTTTTTATCATGCGGTCATGTGTTGAAATTCCTTGATCAAAAGTTTGATCGCCGGGTTGGCATTGTCGCGCCTCCAAAGCACGGTTTCGATAAAATCGTCGACGCCGGCAATCGGGATGAAACGCAGATTGGGATTATATTGCAGCGAATGGTTGTTGTTGATCGTGGCGATGCCGAAGCCTGCGGCTATCGTAAGCGCAAAGGCGCCTATATCAGGAACGGTGATTGTCTTGTGCGCAATATCGGCGGCGATGAGGGAATCTGCCAGTTTGGAGGACTCGACAAGCGACTCTTTGTCTGAAAGCACGACCAGCGTTTCATCTCGAATATCTTCGAAGCCGATGTTCTTTTTGCAAGCGAGCCGATGCCCGACCGGCATGACCATGACCATCGGCGTTGCCCCGACTTCGATGTAGGCCAGTTCCCGCTCTTCGTCAAGCCCCTTGTATTTTGCGACAAGGGCCACATCTATTTCCCTGTGCAGGATGGCATTCTTCAGATTATGGAGATTGTGCTGGTTGAGGTTGATTTGGATATCAGGGTTTGCGGCGCGGAAAGACTGTATCGGAGCGGCGAAAGGATGCGAAAACAATTGGCCCTCCGAAAATCCGATGTTCAGTTTTATTGCGTTTTGAGATGCCAACGCGTTTTCGACGGTCATGTTGTACTCGCGCATGAGTTTCACCATGCTTTCATACATGATTTTGCCCACAGGCGTCAGATGGACTGATTTTTTTTCCCGTTTGAAAAGTTTGAGCGAGAGCTCGTCCTCCATAGTGGAGATATGCCTGCTGAGCACGGGTTGCGATAGGTAGAGCCGTTCGGCCGCGCGCGTAAAGTTTTCACATTCAGCCGCCGCGATAAAAGATCGAACCTGGGTAAAATTCATTAATGCACCTGAACCTTCAGCCCCATGGCTTCAATAAACTTTCCGATCAAATCTTTCATGCCCGCCTCCAATGTTGGGAGTATAGCACAAAACGCCAACAATACGGAATAGGCATTATCCGATAGATATCTCGCATCAATCATTTTGCCTGCCTGATGATATCATGTATATGTTTACATGACGAACCCGAGTTTGATTCGTTGATGCATCTATTTTCAAAAGAAAGAAAGAGGTGAGCATGCAGTACAAAGAGTATGATTTGGAAGGGCGCGTCGCTGTGATTACGGGCGCGGCAAGCGGCGTCGGGCGCGAAGCGGCGATTCAGCTTGCGAAATGCGGCGCGAAGGTTGTCGTCATTGCCAGGACGCAGCCCAAAATCGACGCCGTCGTTTCCGAAATCGAGGCAGGGTGCGGCGAAGCGCTCGGCATTGCGCTGGATGTGGCCGATGAGCTCGCGACAAATGCGGCAGCCGACAGCGCAATCACAAAGTTTGGGCGGATTGACATCTTAGTCAACAATGCAGGAATCGAGGCTGACCGTGAGCCCGGGCAGATGGGCGCCGATATCCTGACAACAACATCGATAGAGCAGTACAGGCGCGTTCTCGATGTCAACCTGATCGGCCATTACAATATGATTCGCGCCTGCCTTCCGGCCATGCTGTCCCGAGAATACGGGCGTGTGGTCAACATCAGTTCCGTGACAGGATTGAATGGGGGTGTCGGCAGCGCGGCATATGTAGCTTCCAAAGCCGGTATCTTCGTGCAGACGAAGACTTTTGCATCCAACTATGCGGCGCGCAATATCCTGTTCAACTCGATTGCGCCCGGTATGGTCGATACCCCGATGCACGCCACGACGCCTCCGGAAGCTTTTGAATGGGCGAAAGAGGCCACGCCGATGAAGCGGATTGCGCAACCAATCGACATCGTGCGCGTCATCTTGTTCTTGGCGCAAAACCACCTGTTCATGACCGGAGAGATGCTCGTTGTCGACGGCGGCGGCAATATGATTTAGTTTCATGTGATTATTTTTTATATAGTAGAGGAGGACTGAAGAATAATGAAAACCAAAGTTGCAATCGTAAACAAGATGGGCGACCCTTTCGTGATTGAGGAGTGCGAGCTCGCCGATCTGAAAGAGGGCGAAGTGCGGCTCAAGGTCATGACCTGTTCGATCTGCCACAGCGACATACACGGCCTCAATGGCGAGCATGGCGAATACGAGGGGTCCGCTACCGGCGGCCACGAGATTGCGGCCATCGTCGATGCCGTCGGCCCCGGCTGCACGTATCTGAAACCCGGCGACCGCGTCATCAACAGCCTCATCCGTGAAGGCTGCGGCCATTGCGAGCAGTGCCTGCGCGACAGGCAGTGGTTTTGTGAAAACAAGCCCATGCTCCCGTTCCGCGCGCCCGGCCCCTATACGCGCGCAAATGGCGAGATTCCGATTCAGACAAACACCTGCTCGACCGGTTTTGCCGAATATACGAACACGCCCGAAGACAATTGCGTCAAACTTGACGATGATATTCCCTACGCGGTCGGTTCCATGCTCGCATGCGGTTTTATTTCCGGGTTTGGCGCCGTCCTCAACCGTTTGCAGGCAAAGCCTGGCAATAGCGTAGCCGTAACCGGTTGCGGCGGTGTTGGCCTGTCTGCCGTTCAGGGCGCACGTGTTTGCGGCGCCAGCGCCATCATTGCCATCGATATGGACGATGTGAAGCTTGAAATGGCAAAAAAACAGGGCGCGACCACGCTCATCAACCCGAAAAGGGACAATGTCATAGAAACCGTGCAAGCGGCAACCCGAGGATACGGCACGGATTTCACGGTGGTTGCCGTGGCGGCGCCCGGGCTGAAGCGCCAGGCGGTCGATATCACGGCAGGATGGGGTACGATTTGCATCATCGGCCACGCGAGGCCGGAACAGGAAATGATGGCAGATATCGGCGCGATGGAATTCATGCAAGGCCGGAAGTTCACGGGCAGCGTCATGGGCGTCACGACGCTCCGCCGCGACATCCCCAAGTATATGGATATGTACCGAAAAGGGATCGTCGACATTGACAGCATGCTGACACATTTCTTCCCGCTCGACCAAATCAACGAAGCGTTTGATGACTACATCAAGAATGGCGCCATCAAAAACGTGATTGTCGTGGGAGGCACGGAGTAAAAAACGCAACAATTCAGGCCCTTGCCGGAATACCGTCATTGCGATGGTGCGCAGCAACTGCGGCAATCCATGAACCACTGGATTGCTTCGCTCCGCTCGCAATGACGGCGGGGCGTGAACTGTTGCGTACGCTCGCCAATATCGTTTTTTTATTCTGGACAAATGGTTTCTTGCGGCCATATTTTGTTATAATGTTTTTGATAACAGGAGGAAAAGCCATGAGCGATTTTGACCAAAAGGAGCCGCCGTTTGAAGGCGCCCAGGCGTCGCCATACGGGCAGCCGGGATATCAGCAGCAGACGCCGCCATACGGGCAGCCGGGATATCAGCAAGCGTACGGGCTGCCCGTGTATGATGCCCAGCCGGTCGGTTTTGCGGAAGCGTACAAAAATTATTGGCATAATTATGTCAATTTCAAAGACCGCACGTCGCGCGCCGGCTATTGGTGGGTTGTGCTTTGGAATGTCATCATCGAGGTGATTTTCATAATTATTTTGGCCGCGTCAGGCGTATTCGCCGTGATTGGTTACGATGCGGCGACAATTCCCTTTGCGGGATTTGGCATCGTTTTTTATTTGTGGGGAATTGCGAATATCATACCGGGGCTGGCGCTTACGATACGCCGTTTGCATGACATCAACAAACGGTGGACAAATATTTTCTTCGTGCTGATCCCGTTTGCGGGCTACATCATCATGTTGGTCTTTTATTTGACGCCTACCAAACAGTTGCCGGAAAACCGCTTCGGATATATGCCGCAAGTATAGGGCCTATCCCGCTGCGCAGCCAAACGCCGATTGCCATAGCCCGGCAGGGCATCGCAAAGACGGGTGCATGCGCCGTCGTGCCGCAAATACCGACAGGCCTTTTGCTGCTCTGTAAATTTTAGCGTGACCAGCCGTCCCCCTTTTTCCCCTCCATAGAACGCGAGGAATAAAATTGCAATCACATTACAAATAAACACAAGTTCGCTTTTTTGCTTGACGCGCGAACTCGGGTTCGCTATACTCAATCATAAGAACAAACGTTTCTAAGTGAGAGAAAAGGGCGCGGAGGCAGCAAATGGACTATATTCAAGCAAACGACGTACAGACACGAATCAGAAGAAGGCGCAGAAGGCTCGCCGGCACCCGGCGCGAACGCACAAGCATCAGGATGCGCAGAGCCGCTATCATCGTGAGCGCCTGCGTCATGACAGCGCTGGCCGGATACATCGGCGCGCAGGACGGCGGCATTTTGGACACTGGGCTCAGCTACACGGCGCAAGCTGCCGAGGAAACGCTTTGCAAAAACATCACCGTGCAAAGCGGCGACACCATTTGGAGCATCGCGAGCGCCTACGCTGAGCCGTCAACGGATATCAGAAAGTCCATCAAGGAGATCTGCGCACTCAACGGGATAGAGCCCGGCAAAATATATCCCGGGCAAACAATCAAAGTGCCCATACCCGCGCACTTGGCGCAATGAAGCGGCAAGCAATGGAAAAAACGCCGAAACGGGCAAAAATGCAAGAAAGCCAAGATCGTGTTTTGATTTGAGAGGTATCAGATATCCACTAAAGCAAAAAAAGCCGCTGAAAACGCAATTTTGTGCCTCGCTATACACAAACGTTGAAATTTCAACGCTCAATCGGTATGTAATCATTTCAACTGTCACATTGCGATGCGCGCGGCGTAACGATGCCACATCAATCAACACACAGCGCCCATCATCATACACAAGCGTACCACGACAACAATGTTTTATGAATTGTTGCAACTATCAATGACAACAAACGCCCTGAAACATCAACATATCAGAGCAATAACCGCGCCGTACGCACGACAAATAAAAATGTTCAAAGGGCAACGCCACGCATACACAAGGCAGCGCCGACAATGTTTTAGGAATTGTTGCCGGAATCGCAACGAAAACAACAGCCAACAAAGGCAACAGTTACTAAAACATTGGCATGTTTTCGGAATAGTTGCAACCAGCAATGACAACAAACGCCCTGAAACATCAACATTCCAGAACAATATCCTGCACCAAACGCAACGAGCAATACGACAGCGACAATGTTTTAGGAATTGTTGCCGGAATCGCAACGAAAACAACAGCCAACAAAGGCAACAGTTACCAAAACATTGGCATGTTTTCGGAATAGTTGCAAACCCGCCAAGACAACAAAACGCCCCGACACGACAACCTTACAGAGCAATATCCTGGACCTACCGCACCGGGCAATACTTCGCCGACAATGTTTTAGGAATTGTTGCCGGAATCGCAACGAAAACAACAGCCAACAGAGGCAACAGTTACTAAAACATTGGCATGTTTTCGGAATAGTT
>JAITMX010000171.1 GCA_031290775.1 Eubacteriales Family XIII. Incertae Sedis bacterium | reverse complement strand
GGCTATATGTACCTCAATCTCGGCCTGTACATGAAGGCAAAACTCGCGTGGGGCGAGTACCTGAAAAACGGCAGGATTATGAAAGACCGCCGCGAGATCAAAAAGCGCCTTGAGCAGATTGCCGAGCCCGTCGAAATCGAAAAGGGCTACAACGCCGTGCTTGCCGGCCGCTGGGCCAAGGGCATCGAAATCCTCGAGCCTTACACAGAAGGCCCGTATCAGGATTGGTGGCCGCTATGGTATTATCTGGGCGTCGCCTATGTGCGCACCGGGCGGACGGAGGAGGCCGAGGCGGCGTTCAAGCGTGCGCTGCAAGGCAGCCCGCGGCATATCGAGTCAATGGAGGAGCTGGCCGGGATTTATGAAAAGTCCGGTGACAAGGCCGGTGCGAAAAAGTATCGGGAAAAGATCGTCTTCGTCCTGAAATAGGTTTGTATTTGGAGGCTTTTATTCGGAATAAACCAGCTCAATGGCTTGGACGCCGATATCCTGCCAACGCTGTTCGTCCCAACGGATTTCTTCGACATCGCTTCTCAGCTTGTATATAAACTGGATATTGTCATTGTCGATCGTGACATTTCGGGTTGCCACTTCAAAACTTTGCGGATTGCCTGCCGTCAGCATATCGGTTGCGGTTTCCTGAAAGCTGTCCCAATCCTCTGCAAAGAGCCCGTCTGCCCGGTAAAACAAAAAATTTTCAGCCGTCGAGGCCGGGAAGTAGCCCGGCGTCCAACGGTGGTTGCCGGACATAACGGTGTCCGTCTGGCCAAAGAAGAAGTGGGAGACTTGCCCGGCCGGGTTGCCCACAGGGTCGTCAAAAGTTGCGTCAATATGGTACCAATTTCCGTTCAATCGGACGGCATTCCACGCATGGCCGACCCACTCGACGGGCGTGGGGGATTCGGCTTTTATATTGTGTGCCGACCCGATGATCTGGACGACGTCGATGTCTGTAAAACATTTGAGCAAAAGCATGAGCGCTTCCGAGTAGCCCCGGCACATTGTGCGTTTCAGGACGATGGCGCCGAAAGAGCCATTTTTGTCGCCCGCTTCCGGCGTCGTATCGTCATACTCAAGATTTGCCACGAGCCAATCGTGTGCTGCCAGCGTTTTGTCATAATCGGAAGCTGCGGGATCTGTGAATATCTCCGCTGCAATCCCCGGCAATGCGTCCGCGATCTCTTGTGCGTGCGGTTTGTCCTCGGGAATCGGCATCCCGTTCCGGATAAACGCGAAGACATAATAATTGTTTGAAAGCCCAAAGGTATTCGTGATGTTTTTTACGTCGACTGCCTGATTCGGTATGATGCCCTCGATATCTTTGAGTTTGCTGTTGACCGTGTATTGCAGGGGGCTTCCCCAGAATGTGGAAAAATTGTCGCCGATATTTTGCAGATCCGTTTCATCAATGCCGGTAACGTTGAAGATGAGCTCGATTTCGCCGCGCGACATAGCTTCTTCCATGGCCCGGCCTACGTCTTCGAGCGAGGTGTAGGTGTTTTCCGCCGATGGCATGTCCGATGCGATTTTTCCGACTGCGCCTACGACCTCATCCGTGAACGACTCAGTGGCGCTGCCGCAAGCCCCGATGCCTGTGCAAGCAAAAATGGCAGTGAGCAGGACGATAAGTATTTTGTTCCGGATCAAGACGCCTTTCCCCATATACAAAGTATACCATAAGACAAGGCGCGTATGGCGGCTTTGTGGTAAAATATCCTATTATGCTTGGATGGCATGTGAACAGCAACATGGCATATGTAAAAAGAGGCGGGATGAGAGAGTTCAGGAAAACAAAAAAATTGTGCAATGTCGGCTATGATATACGCGGCCCGGTTGCGGAAGAAGCGGCGCGCATGGTGGCCGAGGGCATTGACATCATACCGCTCAATACGGGCAACCCGGCGACGTTTGGGATTTTTGCGCCGGAGTTTGTCGAAGACGCGCTGCGCGAATCGGCGCGGGCAGGCGAGGCGTACAGCGACAGCATCGGCATCGCGGCCGCGCGCGGGGCGGTTGCGGCTTACTGCGCGAAAAAAGGCATGCATGGCGTGACGGCAAATGATGTTTTTACGGGCAACGGCGTCAGCGAGCTCATCAGCATTTCGCTCCAGGCGCTGCTCGACAACGGCGATGAAATCCTCATCCCGTCGCCCGACTATCCGCTGTGGACGGGCGCCGCGACGCTCTGCGGCGGCAAGGTGCTGCACTACCGCTGCGACGAGGAGAGCGGCTGGCTGCCCGACATCGCGGATATGCGCGCGAAGGTGACGCCAAAGACGAAGGCGCTCGTTGTCATCAACCCCAACAACCCGACGGGCGCACTGTACCCGCGCGAGATACTGGAAGGCATCGTGAAGCTCGCGGCCGAAAACGACCTGATCGTGTTCAGCGACGAGATTTACGACCGCCTTGTCATGGACGGCGAAGAGCACGTGTCAACTGCGGCGGTTGACGGGGCGGACGACGTCCTCATCGTGACGATGAACGGTCTTTCAAAGTCGCATATGATTGCGGGCTACCGCTGCGGCTGGATGAGCTTTTCCGGCCCTACGCCGCGCGCGCGCGACTATATCGAAGGCGTGCGGATGCTCGCGTCGATGCGGATGTGCGCAAACGTGCCGGCCCAGCTCATTATCGCGAAGGCCCTCACGCAGCCGTTTAGCGCGGCGCCGCTGCTCGCGCCGGGCGGCCGGGTCTATGAGCAGCGCGAATGTGTCTGGAAGGCCGTCACGGGCATCCCCGGCTTGTCGGCCGTCAAGCCAAAGGCCGCGTTTTATATCTTCCCGAAAATAGACGTGAAAAAATTCGGCATCGTCGATGACGAGCGTTTTGTGCTCGATTTTCTGCACGAGCACCATGTGCTCATGACGCATGGGCGCGGCTTCAACTACCCGGAGCCCGACCACTTCCGCATCGTCTATCTGCCGGAGCTTTCGGCGCTCGAACAGATCGCCGGGCGCCTGCGCGCTTTCCTCGAAAACTACCATCAGGGGGGCGGCGCCGGATGACCCTGAAAGAACAGCTCACGGGGGCTTTGCCTTTTGAGCGGCTCTCGGCAAAGGATGCGCTCGCGCTCCTTGAAACGGCAGCAGACGGGCTGAGCGCCGAAGAGGCGGGGATCAGGCAAAGGGATTTCGGCCCCAACGCTTTTGCGGAGGGCAAGAAAAAAAGCCTGTTTGCCATGTTTTTGTCGCAGCTCAACGACCCGATGATTTACATCCTGTTCGCGGCCACCGCCGTCTCAATCTTGTTGAAAGAATTTACGGACGCTTATATCATCATCGCGATTATCCTCATCAACGCCTTTGTCGGCCTCGTGCAGGAAAACAAAGCGGAGAAATCGCTTGAAGCGCTGAAACAGCTTTCGAGCCCGTACGCGGCCGTCAGGCGCGGCGGCAGGCTGCGGGAAATCCCGGCCGCAGAGCTCGTCCCCGGCGATGTCATCCTGCTCGAGGCGGGGCGCATCGTGCCGGCAGACGTGCGGCTGCTCGAATCCATCAACCTGAAGATCGAGGAATCCGCGCTGACCGGCGAGTCCGTGCCCGTCGAAAAGGACGCGGGTTTTGTGGCGGAAGGCGATGCGGCGGCCGGCATCGGCGACCGGATCAATATGGGCTACCTTTCGACCGGCGTTGCCTACGGGCGCGGCCTCGCGGTCGTCACGGCGACAGGGATGGATACGGAGATGGGCCGCATCGCCCGCATGCTTGCGGGCGAGGGCGGCAAGCTGACGCCGCTTCAGAAAAAACTCGCGGGCCTCGGAAAGGCGCTCGGCATCCTTGCGCTGTTGATATGCGCCGCGCTGTTTGCCGTCGCGATCTTGCAGGGGCGCGACCTCATGGAGATGCTGCTGACGGCAATCAGCTTGGCCGTCGCCGCGATACCCGAGGGGCTGCCCGCCGTTGTCACCATCGTGCTCGCCCTCGGCGTGCAGCGCATGGTCAAAGTCAATACCATCGTGCGCAAACTGCCGGCTGTCGAAACGCTCGGCTCCGTCAGCGTTGTATGCTCGGACAAGACCGGCACGCTCACGCAAAACAAGATGGCCGTCACGACGCTCTACACTTTTGAGGACGACGCGTTGTGGTCTGTGGGCGATTTCAGATATGAAGGGACGCGCAAACTGCTCATTGACGGCTTCGTTTTGTGTACGGATGCCGAAGTGGGCGGGGACGGCGCGCGGATCGGCGATCCGACGGAGCTTGCGCTGCTCGACCTCGGCGCGGCCAAAGATATCCGCAAAAGGGATTTGGAACACGCGATGCCGCGCGTCGGCGAGCTTGCGTTCGATTCGGACCGCAAGATGATGACGACGGCGCATCGCCTTGACGATGGCGGCGCCGTCGCGTTCACAAAAGGCGCCGTCGACAATTTGCTTGAGCATTGCGTGGACGGGGATGGGAAGCCGCTGGGCGGCGAGGCAAAGCGCCGCGTCATGGACGCGTCCGCAGAGATGGCAGGCGACGCGCTGCGCGTTCTCGGCCTCGCGTACAAGACGGGCGACGACACTGCGACGGAGGACGGGCTGACGTTCCTCGGGCTCGTGGGCATGATCGATCCGCCAAGGCCCGAGGCGGCCGGCGCGGTCGAGGACTTCAAGGCCGCGTCCATCACGACGGTGATGATTACGGGCGACCACCGCGACACTGCCTTCGCGATCGCAAAGGAGATCGGCATCGCGGACAGCCCGGGCCAGGTCATCTCCGGCGACGAGCTGAACAAGATGTCGCAGGAAGAGCTAAGCGAGGCCGTGCCGCGCCTGCGCGTGTTTGCGCGCGTTTCGCCCGAGCACAAGGTGATGATTGTCAAGGCTTTCCAATCGCATGGGCATATCGTTTCGATGACGGGCGACGGCGTCAACGATGCGCCTTCCCTGAAAGCGGCGGATATCGGCGTCGCGATGGGCATCACGGGCACCGACGTCTCAAAGGGCGCGGCCGACATGGTGCTGGCGGACGACAATTTTGCGACAATCCGGCTCGCCGTGCGCGAGGGCCGCAATATCTACAGCAACATCCGGGAGACTGTATTGTTTTTGCTCTCGTCAAATCTCGGCGAGATCGTCACGATGTTTTTCGCAATCGCGATCGGACTGCTTTCGCCGCTGCGGGCGATTCATATCCTTTGGATCAATCTGATCACGGACTCGCTGCCCGCGCTTGCTCTCGGCGTCGACCCGCCCGAGGACGACATCATGAAATATCCGCCGCGTGACGCGAAAGCCGGGCTTTTTGCGGATGGCGGCATGTTTGCGACCGTGTTGTTTGGCGCCGTGATTGGAGCTGTCACGCTCGTGGCCTATCTGTATGAGCCGGTCTCGATTTTACGCGCCGGCGGGGAATCCGTGTCCATTGCGGCCATCGACGCCGTGTTGCGTGATCCTGTCGCCTACTCGCGCGCCCAGACCTTTGCGTTCACGACGCTCGGAATCTCGCAGCTCTTCAACGCTATCGGTTTCAAAAAACTGCACAAATCGCTTTTTTCCGTCAATCATCTGCAAAACCGCATGATGATCTTCGCGTTCTGCTTTGGCGTGGGGCTGCAGGTCGCAGTCACTGAAGTGCCCGTGCTGTCCGGTTTGTTTGAAACATCGAGGCTTTCGCTGGCGGAATGGCTGTGCCTGATCGCGTTGTGTACGGTCCCGCTTTGGGCCCATGAGATTTACAGTTTGATTTATAACGTGTATACTGGTGGTAAATCCAAACAGACGTTGGTGAGGCCGGGGGTTTCGCATGAACGATGAAAAGAAAAAGGGCATTCGCACACAACTAGTGTTGTCTATGGGCATTATTGTGGGCTTTGTGATAGCCTGCGGCATCGTCGCGATCTTGGCGATTCTTTATTTGAACGGACATATGGGCGACATTGTGCAGATGGATTCCGCCGGGGCGGGCTCGGCTTTGGACAATCTCAACACAAGCGCCTATCTGCTCTGCGCGATCGTGCTCGTCATCGTCGTGGCGGCCGCTTCGCTATCGATGTACTTTGTAGGAAGGCTATCGGATCGAATTCTGGCGCCGCTCGAAGCGTTCAACAAGGTTTCCCGCCAAGTGACGCGGACAGGCAATATCCGTATTCCCGAAAAGCTTGCAACCGAGCTTGGGAACTTTGCGAAGCAGGATGACGAGGTCGGTGGGCTCATTGTTTCTTTCGTCGGGATGATGGGCAATTTGCAGGCGAAAGTCGAAATTCTCGAATCGGTCGCGCGCGGCGATCTGCGAAACAAGGCCGAGCTGGCCAGCGATGAGGACTTCCTCGGGAAAGCGGTCAACGATGTTGTGGGAAACATCAGCAAGATCGTTCGCGATGTGATCGACGCGACAGAGCAATTGGCGACCGGCGCAAACGAATTGGCGACCGGCGCACAGTCCCTGTCCCAGTCTTCCTCCGAGCAATCCGCGACGGTGGACGAGCTCCATGTGACGGCCGGCGAGATTGCGGCCGAAGCGGTGGAAAACGCGGGCAGGGCCGCCGAAGCCTCCAAACTGACCGCCGCAATCAGGGCCGACGCGACCGAGGGCGGCAGCAAGATGGAGAATATGGCGGAAGCGATGAAGGAAATCAGTACGGCGAGCCACGCGATCGGATCCGTTATGAAAGCAATCAACGAGATCGCTTTCCAGACCAACATCCTTGCGTTGAATGCGGCCGTCGAGGCGGCGCGCGCGGGCGTCCACGGCAGGGGTTTCGCGGTCGTGGCCGACGAGGTCCGCAGTCTTGCGACGAAGAGCGGCAGCGCTGCGAACGACAGCAACGCGCTCATCGCCGATACGATTGCAAAATCCGATTTGGGCATGAGGATCGTCAGCGAGGCCATCGCGTTTTTCAAGACAATCGAAGAAGGCATTTCCAATACCAACGAACTGCTCGACGAAATCGCGGCAGCGGCCAAGAGCCAGAGCGAGGCCATCGATCAGGTCAACGGGAGCGTGACGGAAATGACAAATGTCGTTTACCACAATAGCGCAACATCCGAGCAAAGCGCTGCGGCGAGCGAGCAGATGAGCAGCCAGGCTATCTTGCTGAAGGAGACGGTCAACCGCTTTCAGCTGTCGGGCGAATATATGCGCGATACCCGCGTGGCCTGCGAGCCGGCCTATATCCGTCCGCCCGCGCCCGCGCGTACGTCGGCAAGCAAGGCAGCTTCGGATCCCGCTCCCGGGTCCGGCCCGGCAAGCGACAGCAGCCCCCAAGCCGGGCCATTTGCCGTTCCTGATGTTGGCTCTGCCTATGGCAGCCCTGTTCCCCCGGCTTACAACCCAACGATCGATTCGGCGGGCAAAGACGGGCGTTCGCCGGCGCAGATTTACGCGGAAGCTCTGGGGCAGACGGCAATCGAGAGCAAGCCTTTGCTGCCTGCAAGCGGGCAGGCAGGCAAAGCCGGGTTTATTGACGACGATTCCAAATACTGGTAACTGTTCAGACTTGCCTCGTCATTGCGAGCGAAGCGAAGCAATCCAGTGGATAATGGATTGCCGCGGTCGCTACGCTCCCTCGCAATGACGGGCAATTGGCTTG
>JAITMX010000163.1 GCA_031290775.1 Eubacteriales Family XIII. Incertae Sedis bacterium | reverse complement strand
CTTTTGAAGGAGCTTCGCGCGGCGGCGACGGAAGCTGCCCGGGAGTACGCGCGGGAACTGGGTCTGACGGAGCCCCTGCTTGTCACGACGATCAAGCCGGAGGGGACGCAAAGCCTGCTGCCGGTCGTGTCGAGCGGCGCGCACTTCTCGCACGCGCCCTATTCCATCCGGCGCATTCGGATCAACGCGGAGGATCCGCTTGCCAAGGTCTGCGAGGAGTTGGGCTTCCCCGTTTTCCCGGAGGTGGGCCAGACGCGCGAAAACTGCACGACAAAGGTGGTGGAATTCCCCGTCAGGGCGCCGGAGGGCCGCGTCAAGGGCGATGTGACCGCCATCGAGCAGCTCGAAATCTACAGGATGTTCATGGAGCATTACGTCGACCACAACTGCTCGGTCACGGTACACGTGCGCGAGGGGGAATGGGAGGCGGCGGAACAGTGGGTCTGGGAGCACTGGGACGATACGCTGGGCATCACCTTCCTCTCGTTCGACGACAATTTTTACGACCTGCTGCCCTTCGAGGAGATCACGCGGGAGGATTACGAGCGCCGCGCCGCAGAAATGAATCCGTTCACGCCCTCGCTGCTGAGCAAATACGAGAAAGAGGAAACGGAATACGACATCGGGAACGACGGCTGCGAGGGGGGCGCCTGCCCCGTGCGGTGAGCCCCTTTCTGTCATTGCGGCATTGACGAAGCGGCGGCATAGGCATATAATAATATAATTGTGATTGTGATTTTTTGCGATAAATTCGGAGGTGCGGGACGATGGCGAAAAAGAAAAAGGCTTTGCCAAAAAACTTTGCGGAACTGATCAGGGCAAAAGACATCCCCGCGCTGAAAGCCGTTTTTGACAGCTGCGAGCTGGACGCGCGCGGCGGTTTGGGGAAAGTGACGGCATTGAGTTTTTTTCAGGTGCCGGACGAGCTTGCCCGATGGCTGGCGGAACAAGGGGCGGATGTGAATGCGCAGGACCGCTATCAACGGACGCCGCTTCACCATCAGGCGGGGACTTGGTGCGGGAATATTGAGCTGTTTCTGGAACTCGGCGCGGACATAGAAGCGCTTGACTATCAAAATGAAACGCCGCTGCACAGCGCGGCGGGCAGGTTTCAGGCTCACGCGGTGCGCACGCTTCTGGCACACGGGGCAAATGTCCGCGCGGAAGACAACTGGCATGAAACGCCCCTGATGTCCGCCCTTTCAGGCTGCCAGAATATCGATATATCCAACGCGTCTGAAGTCGCGCGGCTTTTGGCAGAGGCCGGATCGGAGATATCGGAGAAGATGCGGGAGCAGGTCAGAAGCATCGGAAAAAACTTTGAATTTCACCGGGCGGATTTCAACAAGGATTATTTGGCGGAAACCGAAGCGGGGCTTGCGCGGCTCTACGAACTGTTTTCGGTGGCCCCGGTTCCGGAAAGGCAGATTCACGACGGCGTTTCTTCCCCCATCACGGTTCCGGACGCCGAATGGGATGAGCAGCATGACGCGTTGTGGGCGCTTCTCGTGCCCGGCCGGGGCAATGCGAAAACGGTTCAGGGTGAGGTCATCCGCCTGTCCGGGCGCTTGGCGCACGAAATCATGGACAACGGCGGCGCAAATTGGGACGCCGATTTCCGCAAAATGCTTGACGCTTTGGTGAAACACTTCGGCACGGGAACGCCGCTTGCCGCAGACGAATTGGAGGAAGCTGCGGGGATCGCGCAGATATTGCGCGGCGGGGACGGCGACGAGGAGCCGGAGCGCTTGATGGAGCTCGCTGTCCATTGGGTCAAGGCAAATCCGCAGCCGGTCATCGGGGACAGCAAGCCAAATTACCGCAGATGAAGCCGCCTGAAACAGGGGGCGGGCGTCCGCCCCCTGTTTTCGCGCCAGTGTTATCCTGCGCTATTTTGCGCTGTCCCCGGCCGCCCGGCGCTGCACCGTGCCCGGCTTGCGGAAACGGGACAGTTTGCGGACTCCCCAAAACAGGAAAGCGTATGTGATGACCAACACAAGCATGCATGCCCACACGATCCCCATGGCGGGATCCGTGAAGATATTGTGCCCCTCCGCGATATCCAGCGGGTTGCGGCTGATGGCAAAGAAAGAAACGCCGACGGACACCGCCGCTATCGCAACCATGGCCGCACAGAGGCCGCCGGCGTTCTTTTCAACCGCTTCCGGCCCCGGCTTCGCGGCAAACCCTTCTTTCGGCGGGAATTTTTCATCGAAAGTGACCTCGTCCGTACCGATTGTGATGGTGGTGCGAATCCTGCCGCGGTATTTTTGGATCTGAAAGCCTACGATCGGGATCAGGATGATATCCATCGAAAGCACAAAGATTGGAATGCCGTCGCCCACTTCAAAGATCAAAAGGATCATGGCCGCCACCTGGATGGCAACGGCAAACCACGCCAAACCGGGAAACCACTTTGCCTTGACCGTCAGAGCCTCTTTCGGATCGTAGCCGCGCTGTTTGAGCCGTTTCCGAAATACGATCTGCGAATAGAGGATGCCGACCCAGCACAGCGTGCCCGTGAATCCCGCAATGCCGATGAGGGCGATGTACATCGTATTGTTTTCGCCGCCCATGAGCCCGAGGTTGGCAATCAAAAAGCTGAACAGAAATACGACCCACACGAAGGCAAGCGAAAAGAGCGTCGCTTTTTGCGGGGTGTTGAACCGGTTCAGATCAGACAAAAATTTCGGCGCAAGCCCTTCGACGGAAAGCCCGTACAGGGAGCGCACTGTGCCATAAAACCCGGAATTCGCGCAGGAAAACGCGGCGATGAGCGTGACTACTTCAAAGATTTTCGCGCCCCATCCAAATCCGTAGGCGACCAACGCCTGCGCAAAAACCGAATCTTCCAGCGTTGCGGCGAAATACGGCATGATGAGCGAAAGAATGAAGATCGGGATCAGGTAGATCATGATGATGCGGATTGCCACCTTGCGGCAAGCCGCCGGGACATTTTTCGCGGGATCCTGCGTTTCCGCCGCAGACAGCCCTACGATCTCCGACCCTTGAAAATTGACCAAAGTCCAAATCATCATGGTAATGATGATGATGCTGCCGCCCGGAAAGAGCTGCTCCATCGCGGTCTTGCCGGTTTCAGCCAGCATCGCGTGCGTCCCGATGAAGCCGGCCCCGACCGAAAACGATTCCCCGTCCTCATTGGTCATCGTCGCGCCGCCGTTTGCGACCCCGAGCCAAATGACGATGCCCGCGATGACAAAGAGGATGATTGCCATGATCTTGATGATAGCCATGATAGACTCGACATGCCCAAACCATGTGACATGGAAAATATTGATGAGCGTCAGCACGGCGAGCGCAATCACGCCGGAAAAGAAAATGACCGCATGGCTTGCCCCGCCGTCAAAAAACAGCGCGTTGACAAAGGTGGCGACCGCCAGCGCTTCCGAGGGGATATAGCACACCCAATTGGCCCAGAATGCCCAACCGATGCCGGCGCTTGCCGTATCGCCCATAAATTCCCGCGTATAGGAAACAAAAGAGCCCCGCCGCGGGATGTTGACCAAGAGCTCCGCAAAGGATTGCATGACGCCGTAGATCGCAATCCCCGCGAGCGCGTACGAAATAAGGACGGCGCCCGCCCCCATATCATGGAAGGTCAGCCCGAGCCCCAAAAAGTAGCAGGACCCGATGATGCCCCCAAGCGCGATGAGGGACACATGCCACGGGCGGATGCCGCGCGCCAATGTCCTCTCGCTTCTTTCAACCAATCTTTCTTCTGCCATAGTGTCCTCATCCTTTCTCTATATGAAGTATGGATATGTAAAATAATAGAGCATTTTGATTTGATACACAACAATAAGATTAGGATGGGGTGCATGTCCTAAATATATTTTTTGAGTAAAAATTTTGACAAGCATTTCTTTGGGGACGAATATGCGTGCTTCGGCAGTGGGATAGCCGGATTTTATTGCAAGTGTTGAGATACGCTTGCGGAACTCATCTACGGAACAATTGGCAGCATGCCCAACCCGGTCTGCAAGCCTCCGCCTCTTGCCGGAAACTGGTTCTGCACCGGTTGCGATGGTGGCACATTTGACCTCAAAGGAGGGGTTTGATTTCCATCCGCGTACATGACCGCCGTCTATCCCTATGATGAGAGGCCTTTCGCATTTAAGGTCCGCCGATTCCGGCATAACGCCATCTTCATAAAGGGAGACCGCCTCTTTCGCGACTATGTCGCCAATCGACGCAGACTCCTTTTGGACAAATTTCCAATAACGCTTTGCCGATATGTGTATGCCATGCTAGATAGAAAGAG
The DNA here is from genome assembly GCA_031290775.1 of Eubacteriales Family XIII. Incertae Sedis bacterium. Lineage (GTDB taxonomy): Bacteria > Bacillota > Clostridia > Peptostreptococcales > Anaerovoracaceae > WRMW01. The sequence goes on along the minus strand of JAITMX010000163.1, from coordinate 570 downwards.
ATTCCGTGGCTTTTGCATAGGGCATCTTGGATGCAAGGCCGCACATCTTTTCTCCTAAACAAGCTGATATGCTGTTTTCAGGAATGAGTCCGGCACTTGGCACGTCAATATGTCCACATGCCACGCAGCGAAGCCTGCGCAGGCGAACACTCACTTCTCCGCAGGATGCTATGTAGGATTTTGAACCGCATCTTCCATGGCCATACATCAATCCACCGCACACCGGGCATTCGCGGGATGCCGCGGCGAATGCTTCGTTGTCGAGAAGCACAATCCTTTCTGCAAGCTCGCTTCGCATCTGCCGCCTGTGTTCTGCCTCTCGCTGTGTCTCGAATGACCCAAGGGGGTCTTTGCTTTTGGGTTCATATGTCTGCAATGAGGAAGGGCGGACGATATCGGCTAAATCCGCAGTCAGACTTCCAATTTAGCTCAAAATGTGTTTTAATAGACTGATGATAACGAGAGAAATTGCGGACATTATACCGGAATACAGAAAGGCTTTCCCTGTTTTGGCGTTTACCGGCGCTCGGCAGACAGGCAAGACGACATTGCTGCGGGGGCTTTTTCCTG
>JAITMX010000134.1 GCA_031290775.1 Eubacteriales Family XIII. Incertae Sedis bacterium | reverse complement strand
GGGAGAAGAAGGGCGTCATGGCGCTTGTCGGTTCAGGGGTCGAGCCCGGCATGGCGGATGTGTTTGCAAAATACGCGCAGAAATACCTCTTTGACGAAATCGACGAAGTGAACGTGCGCGACGGCGACAACTACGCGGGCGGCGGCGATTTTGGATTCTCGGTGTGGACGACCATCGAGGAATGCCTCAACCCGCCCGTCATTTGGGAAAAAGGCAGGGGCTGGTTTACGACGGACCGCTTTTCGGAGCCTGAAATCTTTTTCTTTCCGGGCGGGATCGGCGATGTCGAGGTGGTCAATGTCGAGCACGAAGAAGTGCTGCTCGTGCCGCGCGTCATCGATTGCAGCCGCGTCACGTTCAAATACGGCGTGCCCGCCGAGTTCCGCCAATTGCTGCTCAATCTCGAGTCCGTCGGCATGGCGGAGGCAAAGCAAAAGGTCAAGGTGGGAAGCGCGGAGATCGCGCCGCGCGACTTTCTCGTCAAGGTGGTGCCGAGCCCCGTCGAGAGTTCAAGCAACATGACAGGCAAAGGCTGCGCCGGCACTTGGGTCACGGGCAAAAAGGACGGCCTTTCGCGTTCCGTCTATCTGTATCAGGTGGCGGACAATCAGGAGTGCATCAGGAAGTATGGGACAAATTCGGTCGTCGCGCAGACCGCCGTGATGCCGGTCATCATGCTCGAGCTCATCGCGAAAGGCATCTGGAAAAAACCGGGCGTCCACGGCCCGGAGAGCTTTGACCCGGATCCCGCGATAGAGCGGCTCGCAAAGTACGAGTTTCCCGCCGGCATCCGCGAGATGGACAGCGAGTATTCCGAGATGCTGAACGCGAAAGCGCTGATCGCCCCGATCGCCTAAGGAAACGCTGATTAATTCGAGGCGCACACCTGAATTAATCAGCGCTTCCCTAATTTTCTTTCATCAAGTAGCTGTACATCAGCGCGATGAGGCTGTCCGGGTCGATCGGTTTTGCCAAGTGCGCGTTCATGCCGGAAGCAATCGTCTTGTCTACGTCCTCTTTGAAAGCGTTTGCGGTCAGCGCGATGATCGGGACGGACTTTGCGTCTGTGCGGGCCGACGCCCGGATCGCGACCGAAGCCTCAAGCCCGTTCATGACAGGCATCATCACATCCATGAGGATGATGTCGATCGAGCCATCGGGCGAAGCTTCAAATATTTCAACAGCCTCTTTGCCGTCGCTGGCCTCGAGAATCTCTATCCCTGTGTACTCCAGCAGCGTGCCGGCGATCATACGGTTGATATCGACATCATCGACGATGAGGATGCGGCGGCCTGAAAAGTCTACCGCGCCAAGGTTTTTCAGCTCCTCGTCGGCTTCGATCTGGCCCGCGTCCCGAAGTTCAAGCTCAAAGCTGAAAGTGCTGCCGTCGCCTATCGTGCTTTGCACATCGATGTCGCTGCCGAGCAGGCGGACGATGCTGCGGCTGATTGGGAGCCCGAGGCCTGTGCCGCCGTACTGGCGCGTGATGCCGCCGTCGCCCTGCTCGAAAGCCTCGAAAATGCTGGCGCGCGCCTCTTCGCCGATACCGATTCCGGTATCCTCTATTATGAAACGCAGCGTGGACGAGGTTTCGGTCGCGGGCAGTTTCTTGATCGTGAAACGTATGCGTCCGAGCTCCGGCGTGAATTTCACTGCGTTGCCGAGCAGGTTGATGAGCACCTGGCGCAGGCGCAGCGAGTCGGTCAAGTACATCAAGCCCGCAAGCGATTCGTCGATGTCTGTCGTGAAATCGATTTGCTTGTCGTTGCAGCGCGGCTGGATGATCTCCTTGACCGTCGCCGCGAGTTTCGCGATGTTGACGGGTTCCTCCGTGATCTCGATCTTGCCCGCCTCGATCTTTGACAGGTCGAGGATATCGTTGAGCAGGCCGAGCAGGTGCTGCGAGGAATTTTCAATTTGCGAGACATGCCCCTTGATTTCATGAAGCTCCGGCGTCAGATCCGCATAATCGCCGAGTTTCTTTTCGACGATGTTTGTGATGCCGATGATTGCGTTCATGGGCGTGCGGATCTCGTGGCTCATGCGGGCGAGGAATTCGCCTTTGTGCTCGTTGGCGCGGTTGGCCTCCTCGACCGCCTGCTCGAGGCTGATGCGGTTGAGCGAAACGTCCGTCATATCGGACGACGTGATGACGTAGCCGATCTTTCCCCCGTCCTTGCCCGTCAAATAGGTAGCGCGGCCCTTGTAATACTTGCCGTTGCGTCTGCTGAAATAGGTTTCCGGATCTTTGCCGCCGTCGAGCGCCGTGATTGGGCAATACACCGAATCAAACGGGTAGATGCTGAGGGTTTTGTATGAATCCCCGACGACGTTTTCGTCTTCGGCGTTTGTCACGTCGAGCGCCGCGTCGTTCATATAGATAATGTTGAGATCCATATCCGTGATCGACATCGGCGCCGTGATGCTGGTTTCGATGCTGCTGGCCATATCGTCAAAGCTGTCGGCGAGTTCGCCAAATTCATCGCGGCGCTGCGTGCGGAAACGGAAGCGGCGGTCGCCCATGCGGAAGCGCGTGAGGCCGCGGATCAAAACATTGATGTTGTTTGCGATGAAAGACGCCATCCAAATTGCGATGAAGATGACAAGCACGACGATGATTGCCGTCGTCACGATGAGCTGCACGGTTGTTTGCGTCATGTTTTCCGTGATCGTCTGCTGTGTTTCGTCAGCGGAAAGCGTGATGCGGTCGTTGGCCTGCGTGATCGCGAGGTCGAGCTTCCCCGCTGTTTCATCGGCCGGGCGCTGGAAGTCCTCAAGGCCCGCGCCTACCGTGACCATCGCAAAGCCGCGCTTTGAAAAGCCGTTTTCCTCGGATGGCGCGTACTGGCCTGTGTAATAGGGGATCGCGGCCGCCGTCGTCAGTTTGTACAGGCCGCTCCAGAGGATGTAGAAAGAGCCCGACCCGCCGTCGCGCGTCAGATCCATCCAGCCCGTGCACTGTGGCGCGTTGTTCAGATAGCGGCCGTCAAGGCCGACATAGCCGGCGGCCGTCAGCGCGGGCGAGGGCTTTTTCGTGCGCGATTGGCCATCAAACACTTTCACGCCCGGCAGCAGGTCGTCCACGCCGCTATAGGATGGGTCGGGCGCCTGCGGGCTGTTGACCAAGCTGCCCCAGTTTTCCTCAAGATCGGGCAGGCCCCCGCCGCCGGCTTTTTCAAGCAGGCTTTCGTAGAGCGACGTTTCGAGCCAGGGGATCTCTTCGTTGCCGCTTTCGGGATCGTAGCCGACGATCGAGTGGTGGCGCGGATGGCAGATGCTGCGGCACTGGTAGTCCCAGATGAACGCGTAGTTGCCGTCATAGGCGCTTGACAGCTCTTGGTAGCGCTCGCCCATCGGCGTGATATGGTCTGTAAATTCCATGATATGGTCGTGGTTGAGCGCAAAGCTCACGTAGCCGATGACGGCGCCGTCTTGCACAACGGGCGTCGCCCAGCGCACGATGCCCTCAAAACGTTTGCCGAGCGGGTTTTCCTCGCCGGCAAAGGCTTCGCCATAGGGATCGAATTTCAGCCCCGCGATCTTGGTTTTCAGCGCTTCTATGCGCTCCGTCAGCTCAGGCGTTTCCACGCCTTCCGCCGCCGCGCCTACGAGCAGAATGGCGGCGTCCGCCGTGGCTTTCATAAGCGGCGCGCAGTCTTCCTCGTTTGCCGCGCTGCCCGGCGCGTCTATTGCCGCGATGCCTTCGGTTTTGACAGCGGCCAGCCTTTCCGCCAGCGCCGCGATCTCCTCGGTCTGCGGCTCCATGGCCGAGAGTGCCGTGATTTCCGCGTTCACCGCGGAGACGGCCATTTGCTTCGGCGTGTATATGCCGACGAAATGCGACGGCACATAGGCGCCGATGACGTCGGATACGTAGATTTCGCCCGGCTCAAGCCCCAGCAGCTTTTCGCCGTAGTCCTCGGCGCCGATATAGGTATTTGCCTTGACCGAAATATCTTTGAGCCCCGTGTCCATCGGGTAGTGTTTTTTCGCCTGCGTTTCCGGGACGGCCTTGAATTGCTCTACGAGGTCGATGCCGATGAAAGCGATCTCGTCGTAATAGGGGATATTGGTTTGAGTCTGCGTGTCGGCCGGCCTGTAATGGAAACTCGCGCCGTTGATCTCGTCTTCGTTTTCCGTATTTGTCGAGACGTCGCCCGATGCGCCGGCCTCAGGCGCGTCCTTGCGCTCCCAAAGCATGCCGTCGGCGGTAAGGTCCCATGCCCCTTGTTCTGTCACAGGGCCCGTTTTGACGTCAATGAAGTTTTGATAGGCGTCTTTTGTGGGCTCGAGCGTGGCGGCGTATAGGATGTCGTTGTCGCGGCGATACAGAAAGCCCGCGACGTCCTTGGCCGTATCGGTCGTGACACGCTCAATCTGCTCGACGGCGTTTGCGATGAGCGCGTTTGTCGAATCGCTGACCGCCAGTTCCCCGACGTCCGTGATGGTCGAGGTCATATCGGCCGTCAGGTCGCCCGTCCGCGCTTCGATGTCATGGCCGAGCAGTTCAAACTGGTTCCACGCGATAAGCAGCAGGACTACAAGCGGCACGATTTTGACAATGAGAAAAATCGTGATGAGTTTTGCCCGTATGCTGAGCCCCATGCGATCCATCAAGATATCAAGGAATCCGTTTATTTTATCCCATATTGTTTTTATCGATCCCATTTTCCAACCCTTTATGTTTATGCTTCAAAAAACCCCGCCGTCTCCCGCATCGCCCGGACGATCTCCAGATGCTGCGGGCATTCCTCTTCGCACTTGCCGCACGCGACGCAGTCCGAGGGCTTTGGGTTCACAAACATATTGAATTCGGATTGCATCTTGTCGGTTTTCCCGTAAAGATTGTATGAGTTGCGAAAATCCATAACGACCGGAATGGCGATGGAGACCGTGCAGGGCATGCAGTATTTGCAGGCTGTGCAGGGGAAAGCGATGAGCTTGCGGTAAGACTCGGCGGCTTTGTCGATGACCTCCAGCTCGTTTTCCGTGAGCATCCCGGCGTCCGCGTCAGAAAGGACGCGGATGTTTTCCTCGACCTGCCCCATCGCCGACATGCCCGAAAGGATTGTGAGCACGCCCGGGAGGTTTGCGGCCCAGCGCAGCGCCCATTCCGCGGGGGAGCGGTCCGACTCAAGCGTGTCCCAGTATGCCTGTATGGAAGGCGGCATGACATCGGACAGCTTGCCGCCCTTGAGCGGCTCCATGACGACGACCGGCACGCCTTTTGACACGGCGTATTCGTAGCCCGCCACGCCGGCCTGAAGGTCTTTGTCCATATAGTTGATTTGGAGCTGGCAGAAATCCCAAGGGTATTCGTCGAGAATCGTCTTGAATTCCTCGGGCGATTCGCCATGGAAAGAAAACCCGATAAAACGGATCTTGCCTTCCTCCCGCGCTTTGGACAGAAAGTCCCAGATCTTCCACGCTTTGACCGTATCCCAGCGCTCGCCGTGGATGTCATGGATGAGGTACATGTCGATGCAGTCCGTCGCGAGCTTTTCAAGCTGTTCATCCAGGATTTTGCCCATATCACCGGGCCCTTTCATAATCCAGAAAGGCATTTTGGTCGCGAGCATTGTTTTGTCGCGGTAGCCGTCCGCGAGCGCCTTGCCGACAACGGCCTCGCTCTGCATCCCATGATAGACGTATGCCGTGTCGACATAATTGACGCCATGGTCGATCGCGTAGCGGATCATGCGAACCGCCTCCGCCTCGTCAATCTTGTCGTGCCCGCCGCCGATGGTGGGCAGCCGCATCGCGCCGAACCCAAGCAGGGAAACCTCGCTGCCGCCCGCTTTGAAATATCGATAATTCATATTCAACTCTCCTTTATCCGCATCCGCAAAGACCCAAAATCTTACACATTATAATAATAATTGCAAGCCGGAAATTGAGAATAATTATATCATTTATCTGATAGGCTTGTGTGAATTCATACAAGCTTATTTTTCAGTTACAGTTCACCCCCCCCCCCTTGCCGTCATTGCGAGCGAAGCGAAGCAATCCAGTGGTTCATGGATTGCTTCGCTTCGCTCGCAATGACAGTCCTTGACGGCGGGGGCGTGAACTGTAACGGGCATCCATCAAGGAGCCGGCCGCTTTCCAAAAACCGTTTTCATTTGCGCGGCAAAGGGTATATACTCGGCGCATTGCAGGAAACATTGTTGACAATTGTTCGC
>JAITMX010000104.1 GCA_031290775.1 Eubacteriales Family XIII. Incertae Sedis bacterium | reverse complement strand
GCAGCCGATCACGATGATGGCGCAGGTCGTCAACCAGCTCCAGAGCATGGCGGCCGCGGCAGAGCGCGTGTTTGCTTTCCTCGGCGAGGAGGAAGAGGCGCCGGACGCGGAGGACGCTTTCATCATCGGCAGGGACACAGAGGAAGGCGCTGTCTGCTCGCCGCGTGACGGCGGCGCTGATTCTTATTCAAAATTCAAAGAGCGCGAGGCGGCCGCGGGCAGCGTGCGCTTTGAGCATGTGCGTTTTGGGTACACGCCGGAGCAGGCCGTCATCAAGGATTTCACGGAGGCCGTGACGCCTGGCAGCATGGTCGCGATCGTCGGGCCGACGGGCGCGGGCAAGACGACGCTCGTGAAGCTGCTCATGCGTTTTTACGATGTTGACGCGGGCGCGATCATCGTCGACGGGCACGACGTCCGCACGATACGGCGCGCGAGCTTGCGCGGCAATTTTGGCATGGTGCTTCAGGACACATGGCTTTTCAAGGGCACGATCATGGAAAACATCAAGTACGGCAAGCCCGGCGCGACGGACGAGGAAGCGAAAGCGGCCGCGAAGGCGGCGCACATCCACCGTTTCATCAAGACGCTGCCGGACGGCTACAATATGATGCTGACGGAGGATGCCGACAACATCTCGGCGGGCCAGAAGCAGCTCATCACGATTGCGCGCGCCATCCTTGCGGACAGCCCCATCCTCATCCTTGACGAGGCGACGAGCTCGGTCGACACGCGCACGGAGGGCCTCATCCAAGAGGCGATGAACAACCTCAAGCACGGGCGCACAAGCTTTGTCATCGCGCACCGGCTCTCGACGATCAAAAACGCGGACGTCATCTTTGTGATGAACGACGGGGATGTGGTCGAGCAGGGCACGCACGAGGAGCTGCTCGCCGCCGGCGGTTTCTACGCGGGGCTCTACAACAGCCAGTTTGACACGCTTGGGGAGGCGGAGTAGGGGCGAATCCGCCGAATCCGCAGAACAGGGGGCACATATGCATACACCCTGCCATTCCCTTCTGTATCCGAAAACATGCTATAATGTCAATATGCTGTTGTATACACAGAAAAAAGCAAACTGGAAAATAGCAATCGCCGTCGCTATCTGTATCTTGTCCGTCCTCGCGCTGTCGAGCGGCTTTGTCATCGCCCATGCCGAGCATGACTGTATTGGGGAGGACTGCGCCGTATGTGTGCAGATTTTGGTTTGCGAGGCTGTCGCGAGCAGTCTGGGCCTTGCGCTTGCCGCTTTTGCGCCCACAGGGGCGCATCCCGTGCGGAGAACGTTTTTTTGCAGCGTTTTCCGCTATCGGCTATTCGTTATCCATAGCTCTCTTCTTGCCTGCAAAACAAGATTGAATCGGTAGGGGCCATGAGCCTTTTCTTATTGGAAAGGAAGGCTCGTTTCGGCGCGGTTGTATTTTGTGCGGAGAAAGAAGGTCTTATGATGCGAAAAACGCGAAAAAAACCATCCCTTATTTGGTTTGTGTTTATATTGATAATAATGCTTGTGCCCGGTTTTGCCCTGTCAGGCTGCGGGACGGAAAAGGACGCCGCCGCAGGCGACGGGAAACTCAACGTCGTGGCAACGATTTTTCCAGAATATGATTTTGCGCGCGCGGTTTCCGGGGGCGCCGCGAATGTCAGCATGCTGATCGCCCCCGGCGCGGGCGTCCATTCCTTTGAGCCCGCGCCGGGAGACATCAAGACGATACAAAAGGCGGATGTCTTCATCTATGTCGGCGGGGAAAGCGATGAATGGGCAAACGACCTGCTCGACTCGCTCGATACCTCGGAGATGAAAATCGTGCGGCTGATCGACTGTGTAAACGCCGTCCCCGAAGAATTGAAAGAGGGCATGACGCCGGAAGAAGATGAAGCGGAAGGCGCGGCGGATGGGGAGACGGCGGCGGACGCTGCGGACGAAACGGAATATGACGAACACGTATGGGTATCGCCCAAGAACGCGCTTTTGCTGATCGACGCCATCATGGGCGCGATGCGCGACGCGGACCCCGCAAACGCCGGCCTGTACGCGGAAAACGCAAGCGCCTACAAGACGGCGCTCGAAGAGGTGGACCAAAATATCACAGAGGTCGTTTCGAGCGCAAAACGCGGCAAAATCGTCGTCGCCGACAAATTCCCGTTCCGGTATTTTGTGGACCATTACGGTCTCGACTACGCAGCCGCCTTTCCCGGCTGCAGCGACCAGGCGGACGCGGGCGCGGCGACGATCGCGTACCTGATCAATACGGTCCAGGATGAAAACATCCCCTACGTTTATTACGTCGAACTCAGCAACCAGAGCGTCGCGGATTCTATCAGCGAGCAGACCGGGGCGGGGACCTTGCTGCTGAACTCGTGCGAAAACATCACAAAGGCCGATTTTGAAAGCGGCGTCACATACGTCGACCTGATGAAGGCGAATATAGAAAATTTGAGGAAGGGTTTGAATTGAGTGTGGATAATGATGTGTTTTAAGAATGATTCATGGCGAAATTTGCGCGGCCGAGTACCGACCGCAGGTCGGTAAGCAATGGGCGCGATTCTTGTTTGCGAATCCGTGTCCGTGAAATACGATACGGGGTTTGCCGTGGAAAATGTCAGTTTTGGGATTGAGGCCGGGGACTACCTCTGCATCGTCGGGGAGAACGGCTCCGGCAAAACGACGCTGCTGAAAACCATCGCAGGGCTGATTTGCCCTGCGGCGGGCAGGGTCGTTTTGAACGGGGTACGGCAAAACGAGGTCGGATATTTGCCGCAGCAGACGCCCGCCCAAAAGGATTTCCCCGCCAGCGTCATGGAGGTGGTGCTTTCAGGGCGCCTCGGGCGCGGCGGGCGTCTTCCTTTCTATACGAAGCGGGACAAGGCGCTGGCGGACGGGGAGATTTCAAGGCTGGACATCGAGGGCATCAAGTTTGATTCCTATCGGTCGCTTTCCGGGGGCCAGCAGCAACGCGTTCTGCTGGCCCGCGCGCTTTGCGCCACGGACAAGCTGCTGCTGCTCGACGAGCCGACCTCCGGGCTCGACCCGCTGATCGCTTCGGAGCTGTACCGCATTTTGGAAAATCTGAACGAGCGGGGGCTGACCATCATCATGGTGTCCCATGACGTCGAAAGCGCGGTCCGTTACGGCAGCAAGGTGCTGCACATGCAGACGTCCAAATTGTTTTTCGGAAGCCAAAAGGACTATGCCGCCTCCGACGCGGGCAGGCGCATGCTTGGGAATACGGCAGGGGGAGGCGCGGCATATGTTTGAATTGTTCCGCGAGCTTTTTTCATACTCCTTTGTCAACCGCGCCCTGCTCGTCGGCATCTTGGTCGCGCTGTGCGCTGCCCTGCTCGGCGTCAGCCTTGTCCTGAAACGCTATTCGATGATCGGCGACGGCCTGTCGCACGTCGGCTTCGGGACGCTGGCGGTCGCCATGTCGCTGAACCTCGCGCCGCTTCAGGTCTCGATCCCGATCGTCCTCCTTGCCGCGTTCCTGCTGCTCCGAATCAGCGAAAGCAGCCGGATCAAGGGCGATGCCGCCATCGCGCTGATTTCAAGCAGCTCCCTCGCGGTCGGCGTTGTCGTCATCGCCATGACGGTCGGCATGAACGCGGACGTGTGCAACTATATGTTTGGCAGCATTTTGGCGATGAAAAGGAGCGACGTGTACCTGAGCGTCTCCGTCGCCGCCATCGTCCTCGTCTTGTTCATATTCTTTTATAACAAAATATTCGCGGTCACGTTTGACGAGAATTTCGCGAAAGCGGGCGGGATGAAAACGGGCGTGTACAATATGCTGATCGCCTTCCTGACCGCCCTGATCATCGTCGTCGGCATGCGGATCATGGGCGCCATGCTGATTTCAAGCCTCATCATATTCCCCGCGCTGACTGCCATGCGCGTGTTCAACAGCTTCAAACGCGTGGCCGTCTGCGCGGCGCTTCTGTCCGTGTTCTGTTTTTTCATCGGCATCGTGTTTTCGTTTGCGCTCGACACCCCGGCAGGGGCGAGCGTCGTGCTCGTCAATTTGGCCGCGTTCGGGATTTTCTTTGCAATCGGCCGGATTCGGAAATTGGCATAATTTGGTATAATCAGGAGAAATCGGAATGAAAGAGAAAATGAAAATAAAAGGTATGAATTTGCTGTGTTTGGCTGCAGCGTTCGCATTGTGTGTCGCGCTCGCGTCCTGCGGAAACGCAGCCGAGACTGAGAGCAACGCGCAAAACGCGGCACAGAAAAACGGGGGCGGGACTACCGCCGTTTCCATACCGGCGAAAGACGGCACAGCGAAAGACGATTCGGCGCAAGGCGGCTCATCTCAAGATGGCCCATCCCAAAGCAACCCGGCGCAAAGCGATCCGGCGCAAACCGACTCGCTTTCGGCAAACCCGGCGCAGGGCGACATCATCCAAATCGGCGAAAAAATGTTCGTCGGGCAGATCAACGACATTTACGCAAACCCGGACGAATATCTGGGCAAGACAATCCGTTACGAGGGGTTCTATATGGTTTTTGACAATGGGGAAACGGGCAGCCGGTATGATTATGTGCTGCGAAACGGCCCCGGCTGCTGCGGCAATGATTCGCAGGTAGGTTTTGAAATCAACTGGGACGGGGCAGCGCCGGACATCGACGCTTGGGTCGAAGTGACCGGGGAAATGTCAAGCTACGAGGAAGACGGCTGGCCCTACCTCTGCGTGAACGCGACCGAGCTCAAAGTGCTCCCGTACAGAGGAAACGACACCGTGACGCAATGACAGTGGTACTTTAGCTCCGTCGTACCGCGTCTGCACGCTACGGCTGATGCACGCGCGTCATGGTTTCAGGCAGCCGACGGGCGCAATGCAGATGCCGTCATCTCTTCGGTAACCTATGCTTTCGCTTGTCAGCACCATGAGAAACGCCGCCTCGCCGCCATGTTGGGAACGAACGAGGTCTTTGAGCTTGAGGAGATTGCCCACGCCCTTTTCGATCTGGCTTTGCCCCAGTTTGATTTCCGCGGCGCCTGTTGCTGTTCACGCGTTGCAGTTCACGCCCTAACCGTCATTGCGAGGGAGCGCAGCGACCGCGGCAATCCATGAACCGCCGGATTGCTTCGCTGCGCTCGCAAGGACGGCATTTTAGCGAGGGCCCGGTCTGTTGCCCGGCGGTTCCGCCTGGCGGGTTTGGCGGGTCTTGATCCATTGGCGCCACGTTTCAGCCACCTTGCAGCCATATTTTTTGTTTCGCA
>JAITMX010000063.1 GCA_031290775.1 Eubacteriales Family XIII. Incertae Sedis bacterium | reverse complement strand
CGCTAAAGCGCTTGAATCCCTGACAGCCGTCCTTCCAACGATTCGCAAGGCGAATCGGGATGCCTTTTTTCCACCCGCTTTAGCGGGTAATGGAAAAACGGACACGGTAGACGACCACGCGCTAAAGCGCTGTCGTCCTCGTTGTGCGAGGTACGACGGAGCTGAAGCTCCTGTACCTCTGCCAGCGGAGCGAACGAAGTGAGCGGAGGTAGGACTGTCAAGCTCCTGTACCACTGTCATTGCGGGTGCGCAGCGACCGCGGCAATCCATTATCCGCTGGATTGCTTCGCTTCGCTCGCAATGACGAGGCAAGTCTGAGCAGTTACAAATGCTTAATTGAGCATAATCCAAACGCTTGATTGAGCGGATTGCAACATTGAAGTTTCGCCAGCCTTGTCTTGCCGCCTGCCCTCTACGCTTCGAGGTCGATGGCGAGGTCGGCCTCGTCGATCTTGCGCAGCCCCTTTTTGTTGAAGGCGTCGTAGATGATCGGCACGACGAAGAGCGTCATGAGCGTCGCGTAGGCGAGGCCGCCGATGCAGACGACCGCGAGCGGCTGCATCATCTCCGATCCTGTCCCGAACCCGACCGCCATCATGAGCAGCCCCAGTATCGTCGTCATCGCCGTCATCAGGATGGGGCGCATACGCGTCTTGCCCGCCTCGATGATGGCATCCCGCTTTTCCGCGCCTTCCAGCCGGAGGCGGTTGATGAAGTCCACGAGCACGATGGCGTTGTTCACGATGACGCCGACAAGCATGACGAAACCGACGAGCGAGACGACGGAGAGCTCCATGCCCGTGATGAGCAAAGCGAGGAAACCGCCCGTGAACGCAAGCGGGATTGTAAACATGATGATGAACGGGTTTTTCAGCGACTGGAACTGGGCAACCATGACCAAGTAAACGAGCGCGATGCCGAGGATGAGCATCCACCCGAGATCGCCGACTGCGTCCATAATCGTCGTGCTTTCGCCCGCGAGCTCATAGGATACGCTGCCCGGCAGCGAAAGCTGGGCGACCTTGGCGTCTATCGCGCCGGCCATGAGCGTCACGTTTTCATCCTCTCCAATCGCAACGGCAACGGCCAAATACTGCCGCTGGTCCACACGGTTGATCGATGGCAGCGACTCGGCGTTTTCGACCGTCGCGATATCGCTGAGCGCGACCGTCTGCTTGTCCCCCTCGCGGTCTGTGACCGTGAATTTGAGATTTTTGACAAAGTCCGGCGTCAGCTCTTCCGGCGAGGCCTGGACAACGACGACATCGTAGGCGTCGTTGTTGAATGTCACCGAAACGGCTGTCCGCTCCTCCGTCAGCGCCTTGCTGACTTCCTGGTAGACCTGGTAAACGGTCAAGCCCTTCGCCATTGCCTTTGCCTTGTCAACGGCAAAGCGAAGCTCAGGCGTGGCGTCCTCAAGCCCGTTGCTCACCGATGCGACGCCGGGGACGTCTATCGCCGCAGCGCTCACTGCGGCGGCGGCCGCAAGCAGGTCGTCCATATTGTCCGAATACAGGTTGATGGAAACGCCGGAGCCCCCAAGGCCTGACGTGTCCATCATCGACATCGACTGGATGTCGATATCGGCATCTATATCGCTGACGGCCTCGCGGATGAGGTCCCGCACGTTTTTGCCGCCGGCCTCTTCATCCACAATGACGTACACCGTTGAGGCCTCGGCCGCGCCGCCGCCGTCAAGCATGCCCAACCCCATGATGCTGCCCATCGCATCGCTCGTGATCGCGCCGACAGTCTCGACGCCGGGAATCTGCATGACACGCGTCGCGACATCGTCGGTCGTTTTCTTCAGCCCCGCAAAGTCCGTCCCATCTGGGGGCGTCACTTCGATGGTGAGCTGAGGCATATCCCCGGACGGCATATAGGAAAAGCCGCGCGCCAATACGGCCGCCGCGCTGCCGCCGAGCAGCAGGACGACGAGGATGAGCACGACAGGCTTGAAGCGCAGCGCCCAGCCCAGAGCTTTCCCATAGGCATGCTGCACACGGTCAAGCGTTTTGTCCGGCTTGGCTTTCATATTTTTGAACAGCCCGCTCGCCATGGCGGGCACAAGGGTCATCGCGATGACGAGGCTCGCCAGCAGGGAGTACGCGAGCGTCAGCGCCATATCCGTGAACATCTTCCGCGTGATGCCCTGAATGAATACGATGGGCACAAAGACGCAAATCGTCGTGAGCGTCGACGCCGTGATGGCGCCGCCCACCTGCGAGGCTCCCGTGATCGCGGCGCGGGCCGCGGAAAAGCCTTTCGCGCGCAGCCGAAAGATGTTTTCGATGACGACGATGCTGTTGTCCACAAGCATGCCGACGGCCACGGCAAGCCCCGAAAGCGAGATGATGTTGAGCGTCACGCCCGAGAAGTACATGAGCACAATCGCAAAGACCACGCTGATCGGGATGCTGCAAAGCGTGATGAAGGTCGGGCGGATGTCGCGCAGGAACAGGAAGAGGATGAGGATCGCGAAAATCGCCCCGAAAAGCAGGTTTTCGGCGATCGAATTGATCACAACATATATATAGTCGCCCTGATCCATGAGCGGCGTGAATTTGAGGCCCGGATAGGCCTTTGAAAGATCGTCAAATTTTGCTTTGATACTGTCCGAGACGGCAGCCGTCGCATAGTCGCTCTGGCGCTGGAACGTCAGGACAAGGCCGTCCGTGCCGTTGATTTTGGCGTACAGGCTGTCCAAATTGTCGCTGATAAAGACGTCCGCGACTTCCGTCAGCCGGATCGGCAGGGCATCGTCCATATCCGGGTCGAGGATGACAAGATCCCCAAGCTCGGACAGCGACCCGACTTCGTCGCCGACGCGCACAAGTAAATCCGTGTTGCCATCGTGTACATAGCCGGCGGGCATCGAAAAATTTTCGGCCATCAGAATCTGCGAGATCATGTCCATTGTCAGCACGCTGTGCAGGTCGGACTGCGCAATCGCGTCCTCGCGCGCCTCGTCGAGGCTTTCGAGGCCGCTCTTGATCTGTTCGATCGCGGCGTTCAATTGCATTTGCGCCGCCGCGATCTGCGCCGCCCCCGCCGCCATGTCGTACTGCGTCGTGATGGCGACGCTGTCGAGCTGCTGCTGCGCCTCGGCGAGCTTGGCCGCGCCGTCTTCGAGCTCTTTCATCTTTTCCTGCATCATGGCGAGGCCGCCCTGCGCCTGTTCTATGCCGATCGGCAGCCCGGTGAGCTCCGCCATCTCTTCCGGCGCCAGCGCCGCCCCGAGCTCCAGCTGCGCCTGCAGCTGCGCCAAGCGGCCGAGCATCTGCTCCAGCTGCGTCCCGACCTGCCCCATCTGGCCTGTCAGCGCTTGCTTGCCCTCGGAGAGCATTGTGCTGTTCGTGCCGATCTCGGCGCGCCCGTCGGCGATCTTGCCCGCAAACTCCCCTACGCCATCTTTCAGCTCCTGGTTTGATTCCTCGACATCGTCGAGCTTTGACTGCAGCTCGGCCTTTGAATCGCGAAGCTCCGCAGACTTTTCGTCGAGCTCCGCGCCGATGGCCACTGCCACGCGCTCATTGGCCGCGTCTACTTTTGCGGGGTCGATGACGGCGTTGACCTGCTTTTCGACAAGGCCGCTGATGCTCACGGCCGCAACGCCCTCGATGCCCTCAAGCTTTGTGCGCAGCGTCTCCTCCGTGAAACGCGACAGCGCCGCTGTGTCCTTGCCGTCCATCTCGACAGCCGACACCATGATCGGCAGCATCTCGGGGTTCATCTTGAGGATGATGGGCGTTCCGACGATGTCGTCGAAAGCGCCTTCCACCATATTGACCTTTTGGAGAATGTCGATGGTGATGGCGTCGAGGTTTGCGTCCCCCGAAAACTCGAGGAAAACCATCGAGACATTGTCGCTGGATTCCGAAGAAATGCTCTTCAGGTTTTCAAGCGAAGCCATCTGGTTTTCGAGCGGCTTCGTGACGGAAGTTTCGACTTTTTCGGGCGTGGCGCCTGGATAGCTTGTGATGACCAGCACATAGGGCAAATCTATGTCCGGCAGCAGATCCGGCGTCATATTTTTCAGGCCGCCATATCCGAGGATGAAGACCGCAATGATGACGACCAATACCGTAAAAGGTTTTCGTACGCTGAAACTTGCCAACTGCCACTCCCTTGCCGAAAAACGATATACCGTTAAGCAATTAACAGTATAGGACTTAACTATCCGTTCTGTCAAGGGCGAGTGTGCGCGTGCGTGTTTACAAATCGGCTGAACCTGATTATAATCATTAATGGAATAGATACTGCCAAAAACAATTCTTTCGGAGGGCGACGGGGATCACGAATGGCTGACGACTTCAATAATGATTCATTGCTGGAACTCTACTTGTATGAGTCGACGTCCCTGCTTGATTCGCTTGACGATATTTTGCTGAAAGCGGAGGCCGAGGGCAATCTCACAAGCGGGAATGTCAACGAGATTTTCCGCATCATGCACACAATCAAAGGCAGCTCCGCCATGATGGCGTATGCGGGCATTTCCGAGGTCTCGCACAAGACGGAAGACCTGTTTGCCGTGATCCGCAGCTCGGGGCTCAATATGAACTATTTCAATGAGCTTTTCGACGTTGTGCTCGCGGTGTCGGATTTCCTGAAAACCGAAGTGTCGAAAATCCAAGAGGGCAAGGGGCTCGAAACCGAAGTAAACGCCTTGACTGACATCGTGCTGGGGCTGACCGGCCGGATGCGCGAAAGCGCGCCCGCAGAACCCAAGGCGGATCTTGGCCGCGTGCTCGGCGCCACGGCGCAGCCACAGACGGCGCCGCCGGTTTCACAGCCCGGGCCTGTCGCGGTCTCGCAGCCCGAGCCCATAGGGATTTCACAGCCCGAGCCGATGCCTGCCCCTGCCCCTGCGCCGGGCACGTATATGCCGATGGCGCCGGAAGGAGGCAGGATCCTTGGGATAGAGCCGCCGCAAGGCATGCCCGCAGGGCAGGACGAGCTCGCCGCAGACCTTTCAAAAATCACGGCGCACCTAAGCGAAACCGCAGACACACCCGGCGGAAACGCGACCTATTATTTGCATATACACTTCAACGAAGGCGCCAAGATGGAAAACATCCGCGCCTTTATGCTTGTCAACAAACTCAGCGAAAAAGGTATCGTGAACCGAACAGTCCCGGCGGGCCCCGAGAGCAACCCCGATGCGGCAAACCGCATCATTGAACGCGGTTTTTATGTGAGCTATACGACATCATTGTTCCGGGAACAGATCGAAACGCTCATCAAAGGCACGCTTTCTGTTGAGACCGTATCCTTTGTGCGCAAGCTGCCGGACGACCCATCCGGCGCCGAAGCGGCGCCGGAGCCGCCAAAGCCCGAGCCGAGGCCTCAGCCGATCGCGCCTTTGCCCGCGACGGGTTTCGCGCCGCCGGTGCAGGCGCCGCAGCCCGCACAGCAGGCGCCGCCGCAATTTGCACAACCGCAGCAACAGGCTCCGCAGCAAGCACAGCAGCAGGCACAGCAGGTGCAAATGGTGCAGGCGCCGCAGCCCGCACAGCAGAAGGCGCCAGCGTCGGCGCCACAGCCGCAGCGCCCGGTCTTTGTCGATGTGACGCGGCAGGCGCCGCCGCAATTTGCACAGCCGCAGCGCCCGGTCTTTGTCAACGTGACGCAATCGCCGGCGCCTGTACAGGCGGTGCCGGGCCCCGCCCGGGCCGCGCAAGCTGACGGGGCGCCCGCACAAGAGCCCCCGCCCGCGAAAAAGGACGGCGGGCAGGACAAACCCCTTGCCGCTATCCCATCCGCAAACCAGAGCTTTATCAGCGTCGAGCTGAAAAAACTTGACACCCTGCTTGACCTCGTCGGCGAAATCGTGATCAACGAGTCGATCGTAACGGAAAACCCCGACCTCGAAGGCCTCGAGCTGACAAATTTCAACAAAGCGGCCCGTCAACTCGACAAGTTGACAAACGAGCTTCAGGACACGGTGATGTCGATCCGCATGCTGCCCATCTCGATGGTGTTCCAGCGTATGCGCCGGATCGTCCGGGATATGGGCAAAAACCTCGGAAAGGAAGCGGAACTCGTCCTCGTGGGCGATACAACCGAGGTTGACAAAACGATTCTCGACGCGCTTTCCGACCCGATCATGCACCTCGTGCGCAACGCGATGGACCACGCCCTCGAATCCCCCGAAGAACGCAGCAGCAACGGGAAAAACCCGGCCGGGCATATCATCCTCTCGGCCCAAAACAGCGGTGGGGACATCATCATCTCGGTCAGCGACGACGGCAAGGGCCTTGACAAAAACGTGATTTTGGGCAAAGCGCGGGCAAACGGGCTGCTCCGCAAGCCGGAAACCGAATATTCGGACAGGGAGATCTTCAATCTGCTCATGGCGCCCGGGTTTTCGACGCGTGACAACGTCTCCGAGTATTCGGGCAGGGGCGTCGGCCTCGATGTCGTCAAAAGCAATATTGAAAAGATCGGCGGCTCCGTCATCATCGAGAGCAAAAAAGGGCTCGGGACCAATATTATCATGAAAATCCCGCTCACGCTCGCCATCATCTCGTGCATAGAGGTCGCGATCGGCAATGATGTCTATTCCGTACCCATCAACAATATCCGCGAATCTTTCAAGTCGAACGCGGGGCAGCTGATCACGGACCCGATGGGCGGGGAGATGATTATGCTGCGCGGCGAGGTTTATCCGATTGTGCGCCTTTACAGCCTTTTCGGGCGCGATGACGCCATAAAAAATATCGCGGATGGCATCCTCGTGCTCGTCGAGACGGGCGATTGCAACGCCTGCCTGCTTGCGGACAGCCTCGTGGGCAAATTTCAGGTCGTTGTCAAGCCGCTGCCCAAATTCCTGAATCGCTTTGGCGCCAAACAATCGGGCATCTCCGGCTGCACGATTATGGGCAACGGCAACATCAGCCTCATCGTAAACGTTCAGGACCTGGTCGAGTAAACGAGCGCCATGTTCAGCCTCAGCGAGCAGGAACTCGCCGACATCTCCGCATATATCCGGGAAAAATACGGCGTCAACCTGGCGGCAAAAAGCACGCTCATCGAGGGGCGGCTCGGCTGCTATCTGCAATCGAAAGGATTTGAATCGTATGGCGCCTATTTCGATTTCGCAAAAAGCGACCCCGCCGGCGAGGAGATGGCCAATCTCATCAACCGGCTCACGACAAACCATACGTATTTCATGCGCGAAAACGACCACTTTGAGATTTTTGCGCGGGAGGTGCTGCCTTGGATCGAATCGCTGGATGACAGCAAGGACTTGCGGCTCTGGTGTGCGGGCTGTTCGACGGGCGAGGAGCCTTATGGGCTGTCGATCTTCATATATGAGTACCTGGCTGCGCACGGATATCGGCGGGCCGACTCCGCCGGGCCAAAGGCAGGCGCGTTTCCGGGCGATATCGACACAACCATTCTGGCCTCCGACATTTCGGAAAAAGCGCTGTCAGCGGCTTCGGAAGGCGTCTACCTTTATGAAAATTTGGCGGCGATATCTCCCGAATGGACCTCGAAATACTTTATCGATCTCGGCAACGGCGCCTATCGCGTGACGCCCGCGCTGCGCGCGAACGTCGCCTTCAAAAAAATCAACCTGCTCGACCCCTTCACAGTCCGCAAGCCATACCACACGGTCTTTTGCCGCAATGTGATGATTTATTTTGACGCCGAAACCCGGCTTTCGCTCATCAACCGTTTCTGCGACGCCATGCTGCCGGGCGGCTATCTTTTCATCGGCCACAGCGAATCGCTGACAAGCTTCCGGCACGGCTTTGAGTACATCCGTCCGTCCGTCTACCGCAAACCCCTCTAGCTTTATTCGATATAACCTATGGCCGCGTCATCGTACGGCACATCCGCGAGCGGCAGGATCCGGCCAGGCATGCCGATGCTCCAGCGGTTGACCGAGCTCGCGCCCTCGTCGGCCCGCAGGCTGCCGACGGATGCAAAGGCGCCATCGATCGCGTACGCGTTGATGCGGTTTGGCCCGACCACGTAGAATGTCTCGCCGATAAAGAGGCCGCGGATCTCGGCCCATGCCGAATCGCCCCCGTCAAACACGACCTCCGCGATCTTGTCAAAACCTTTTTCCCCATCATAGCCGTAAATCAGGTATTTGCCATATGCCGGGAAAGCGACGAGGCCTTTTTCGGCGTCAATCAGGATCGCCTTGTGGTTTTGCTCGGCAGCCGAGTATTCGTCGCCGACGACGAGCGTGTGCAGCTCCCGCACGTCCGCAGGGCTGCTGTTGTCAAACATCGTGAGCTTGAGCCCCTGCTGTATCCCGGTCACCGCGTCCGCGTCGCGCCCGAGCCCAAAGAGCCTGCCCTCCGCATACGGATGCAGATACTCCGAGAAGCCCGGTATCTTCAGCGCGCCGAGCACCTTGGGCGCGGCCGGGTCGCTCACGTCTACGGAAAAGAGCGGGTCGGTCTGCCGGAAAGTCACGAAGTAGCAGATGTCGCCCATGAAACGGCACGAATACACGCGCTCGCCTTCCGCGAGCTCCGCGACCTTTCCGAGAACTCCGAGATTCCCATCAAGCGTGTACAGCGCGTTCGTCGTCTTCGACTCGCCTACCGGCAGCCTTCCCCAATCCGCGTCGCTGCGCATCGGATTGTAATTTTCGAAATCGTACCAAGTGTTGCGGTCGTCTGTCGTGACGAGCCTGAGCGCGCCGCCGTATTCGTCAAGCGAAAACTGGTTCAGCACGGAACCGGGCACACGCGCCTGCGCGCTCGGCTCTACGCGTCCTGCGTCCAGCGTCAGCTTTGTGAGCACGGATTCCGTCATGCTCGTATATTTGATGAATTCGGATTGGGTTTCCGTCTTTGCCTCCTGCCAGTCGGAGCGCACAAGATAGACCGCGCCCGGGCTCACATAGACAGTCCCGGCCTCGCCGTACACGGATTTTTGCGAGACGAAGCCGCCCGTCCCTGCCGCGTCGATCCCGGCGATCACCGTATAGCTCGGCCACGAGGCGCCCGGCGGCAGGATGATATCGCTTTCCTCCGGCGTGAACTGCTCGCCGTCGTGCGCGTAGAGCGGCACGAAGGTCCGCGGGTCGCCCTCGTCTATCATGGAAAGGTCCCCCCCGTAATAAGTCGTGATCAGGTAGAGGAAGCCGCCTATCATGCGGCTGTTGTTGTAATCGCCGCTTTGCGAAAGCGTATGGAGCTTTGCGGGCGACTGCCGGTCGCTGATGTCGAAAATATCGACCGACGTATCCGTGATATAGCCGCCGACCGGGTAGGCGATACAGCTTGCGGAAAGCCCGCCGTCCGGCAGATTTTCTTCGCTCACGGCGCCCGCGTTCGCCAGCGCCACAGTGTTGTAGCCGTGCCGCAGCGCGATGAGGCGGTCGCCGGCCACGTACATTTCAAAATAGACCTGCCCCTCGTCTGCGGCAGGCTGCGGGATTTTCGAAACAAGCTCCATCTCGCCTTTGTCCGCTTTGACGATGAGCAGATTGTTGCTGTTGATCGCGTAGATATACTCCCCGTCTGTTTTCAGGACATCAGCCTCGCGCACACCCGCCGCCTGCTCGTTTGTTTCGGAATAATCAAGTGCGCCCTCACCCTTATTGCCGCCGGCGGCAAGGCTTTCCCCGTTTATGCCGCCGCTATCCGTACCCGCATCCAAAGGAAACTGCGGATTGGCCTCATACCCGCTGCCGGCCGTCGCTGATTGGCCATCCGGCGCGCCGGCCGCCGCGTCAGGCGCATCTGCCGTTTCCATGCTTGGGGCAGGCGCGGCAGGCGCGGCGCCTGCCGCTGCGGGCGCCGACTCCTCCCGCACGGCTTCGGTATTCTGGACGGCGATGCCACCGTCCAGGCCGATGCCGGCAAAACCGCCCTGCGAGGCCTGTTCGTTGATGAGCTTGAAAAGGTCCTTGTAGTTTTTGCCGGCGGTCGCCCACTGGGCGCTTTCGACGGCGCCATCTGCCAAGGGCGGCAGCGCCCGGGGCGCGGGCGCGCTGAAAGGCCCCGCGCCGTTCGCAAACATCGCCGCAAAGACAATACAGGCGCAGGCAGCGGCGGAAACCGCCGAATACGCCAAACGGCGGCGGCGTTTCTTTGTCGCGGCCGCAAAATTTGTTTCGTTTGGTTCTCTTGGTTCGTTTGGCTCGGCGATACGATCGGCGATTTTATCGTTTTGATTCATTTCATTCACCTCTTGCTTCTCTGTGAAAACCGATACGGGCGGCAGGCTTTCGTCAAGCCCCTCGAAAAACGCCGCGCCCGGCTCATGCGCGGCAGCCTTCACCGCGTCCGCAAATTTCTTTTCATTGATATCGATGGTTTTGCCGCTATCGCTGTCGTTCATTTCGTTCACCTCGTTCACCCCTTGCCCATCTGCGCGCCGGCGAAATATTTCAGTTTGGCGATCGCGCGGCGCATGCCGGATTTGACGGTGTTGTAGTTTGCGCCGTAGAGCCCCGCGATGTCTTTCAGGCTCATATCGTAAGCATAGTGCAGGAGGATGAGCTGCTGTTCGCCCGCCCCGAGCCGCCCCAGCAGGCGCGAGACCAGGTCCTTGTCCGCGAAGGCTTCCGGAAAACGCGACGATGCCTCGTCGGCGGGCTCGTTTTCGCCGTCCGCCTCCCCAAGCCCGAGGTCGGCGCGGTTTTTATAAAAATGCCGCCTCGCCTCATTGCGCGCGATCGCGTACAGCCACGCGCGCACGGCGCCCTCGTCTTTCAGCGTCCCGAGCCCGCGCCAAGCGTTCAGCCACGCGCTCTGGAAGAGATCCTCCGTGAGCGCGGGGTCGCGTCTGCAGATCGTGAAAATAAATCTCTTGATTTCGGGCGCGTACTGTTCATACAACGCCTCAAAACCCCTATGCCCCGCAGTGGGGAAATCCTTCGTTTCCATGACTACAGTATACCGCAA
Organism: Eubacteriales Family XIII. Incertae Sedis bacterium; assembly: GCA_031290775.1. GTDB lineage: Bacteria > Bacillota > Clostridia > Peptostreptococcales > Anaerovoracaceae > WRMW01. The sequence continues at coordinate 9,135 of JAITMX010000063.1, read as the reverse complement.
AACCGCCCCAGGCATACTCACCTCCGCTTCTATGTCCCGGCAAAGCCATTTTTCGCAAGTTTTGCGCGCCCTGCCCGGCGCCTCCGCCGTATGCTTACAAACAGTAGAGGCGCCATTTTGCGAAAAAGGTGCAAGCGGGCAAAATATTATGAAAAATGATGGAAAGAAACGCTTGCTATATGAGCGGGTTGCGGCGGTTGACCGCGCCGATCTCCATCGCTTCGAGCGAATTGAGCGCCTTGCCTGTGCCGATCGCGACGCAGTTTTTCGGCTCGTCGGCGATGAATACGTCGATGCCCGTGCGCGCCTTGATGCGTTTGTCGATGCCGTTGAGCAGCGCGCCGCCGCCCGTGATGACGATGCCCGTCGTCGAAATGTCCGCGGCGAGCTCGGGCGGCGTGTTTTCGAGGACGCGGTGGACAGCCTCGCAGATCGCCGTGAGCGGCTCGTCGAGCGCGGTCAGCATTTCTTCGGATGTCACGTCGATGGACTTGGGAAGCCCTGTGACGAGGTCGCGCCCGCGGCAGGCATAGGTCACGGACTCCTCGCGCGGATAGGCCGTGCCGATCTTGATCTTCATATCCTCGGCCGTGCGCTCGCCGATAAAAAGCTTGTGCTCTTTGCGCATATATTTGATAATCGCGTCGTCCATGCTGTCCCCCGCGACTTTGGCGGACTGGCTCGTGACGATCGTGCCGAGCGAAATGACGGCCACGTCGGACGTGCCGCCGCCGATGTCGATGACCATCTTGCCGTCGGGCTCCGAAATGTCAAGCCCCGCGCCGATCGCCGCCGCGACGGGCTCTTCCATGAGAAACACGGATTTGCCCCCCGCCTCCGTCGCCGCCTCGATGACAGCCCGTTTTTCGACTTCGGTCACGCCCGAGGGCACGCAGATCATGATGTTTGGCTTGAAGAAGGCGCTCTTGCCGCAGCTTTTGCGGATAAAATATTTGAGCATGCGCTCCGTGACGTCGTAATCCGAGATGACGCCGTCTTTCAACGGCCTCACGGCAATGATGGACGCGGGCGTACGCCCGAGCATGCGCCGCGCTTCCTCGCCGACCGCGAGAATCTCGTTTGTCTCCTCGTTGAGGGCGACGACGGAGGGCTCGTTGAGCACGATGCCCTTTCCTTTCACGTATACAAGCACGTTGGCCGTGCCCAGATCGATGCCTACTTCATGCCCAAACGCCATTATTTGCCCCTTTCAGCAACCAGTTCTCAATTTATTATACACGAAAATGCCGCCCCGTATTCCCCTGTTTCACGATTCTGCCGTTTTGCTACTCTGCGCTGTAGAGGCCGGCGCCCGGCTCAAAGAGCGCCGAGGGGCTGACGGCCTGGTCGCCGATGCGCATCTCGTAGTGCAGGTGCGGCCCCGTCGAGTACCCTGTCGTCCCTACGCGGCCGATCAGGTCGCCGCGCCGGACGAGCGCGCCCGCCTCGGCATCAAGCGAATCCATATGGTAATAAAAGCTTTTGAGGCCGCCGCCGTGGTCGATGACGACCGTGTTGCCCGTGTTCAGCAAAAACGCCGCGACCAAGACTTGGCCCGCGCCCCCCGCGTGGACCGGCGTCCCCGTCGAGACCGCAAAGTCCATGCCGTAGTGGCTGCGGCGCGTATTTTGGTCCCCGTTCGTGATGCGGATCTCGCCAAACTGCGTGCTGATAAAACCGCCAGTGCCGAGCTCGACGGGCTGCGCAAACAAGCCGTCCCAATAAACCTCGTCGCTGAACTGCGAAAACAGCGGCGTGATCGTCTCGCGGAACTGCGCAATCGCTTCGCCCGAGACTGCGGCCGCGACCGATGGGATGCTTGTGTCGATGATGAGGTTTTGGAAATCAAATTCGTATTTGGTCACCGTAACAGATGTTTCGTAAACCAAATCGCCGGCGGAAACCTTCACAGGATACTCGCCAGGCGCCCGTTCGTTTCCGATCGGCACCGCCGCGTACCAGTTTGCAAAACCCTCCGGCGGCCCCGCCGGCGCGCTTGCTTCCGTGCCTTCCGCGCCTTCCGCAGCCGCGCCCGATGAGCCCGCCGCCTCGTTGCTTTTCTGCGGCGCGCCTTTCGCAAAGATGGCCGGCCCAAGCTCCGATTCAATCTCGGGCACGGTTCCCTCGGGCACGTTCTCGAGCTTGAGCGACAGGATATCGCCCTGCGCAAGCTCCGTCCGGCCTGCCTTGAAAACAGGATCCGGATTTTTCACGGAAAAATACACACGGTAATCATATGTTCCGGACACTGCGTTTCGGTCGGCCCCCGCGAGCGCACCTTCGATGGAAAGCGTATACTCCCCCGCTTTTTCAATGACGATCCCTTTGTTTTCATATCCCGGCACGGCGGGGCTTATCGCGCCGTTTGCAAAAACCGGCGTCTCGCCTTGGGCGTCTTTGCGCGACAGCGTCACCGAACAGCCCATCGTTTCCGGCAGGCCGAGGGAAAGGGAATACGGCGCTTCGCCGATCTCCCCGAAATCGCCCGCCGGATCGGCCATATCCAATGCCGCGCCTGTTGGCACGACCCACCACGTCCCGTCCTCATTCAGCAGGCACCGGACGTGTTTTTGGAGCAGGCCGCCAAATACCGGCACCATGCAGTCGGCAGATGTCGGCAGGAGCTCTTGCCCCGCGACGCGTACCGGCGTCACGGGGATGTCCCGCGCACCCGTGCCCTCGTATATATTCCACGCAAACAAGCCGCAGAGGGCGAGCGCGCAGACGACGATGACAAGAACAACGATCGTTTTGATTTTCATACGGCTAAGATCGCCTCGCCCAAGATCGCAAGCCCCTCGTCGATATCGGGGCGCACGATGGTGAGCGGCGGCAGCAGGCGGATTTTGTCTTTGGCGGTGAGGATCAAAAGCCCGCGCGCCGCAGCCGCAGATGCGATGGCCTTGGCATCCTTGCTGCCTACATCTGCGCCGATCATCAGCCCAAAACCGCTGATGCCTTTCACGCCGGAAAGCAACGCGAGCTTTTCGCGGAAATAGTCGCCTTTTTCCGCGATATCCCGCAGGAAAGCGCCGCCGTCCATAAACTTTGACAGCACATAATCGGCGCCCGCGCAGACGACGGGATTGCCGCCGAAAGTCGAGCCGTGGTCGCCGGGGCCGAGCGCGCCTTTCGTCTTTTCGCCGAAGATGACGCCCCCGACCGGCAGGCCGCCGCCGAGGCCTTTCGCAACCGTCACGATATCCGGCTTCACGTCAAAATGGCCGTATGCCATGAATCGCCCCGTGCGGCCGACGCCCGACTGCACCTCGTCCGCGATGAGCAAAATATCGCGGCTCTTGCAAAGCTTCGCAATCTCGTCCGCAAAGCCCGGATCGAGCTCGTTTACGCCGCCCTCCCCCTGCACAAATTCGACCATGATCGCGCAGGTCTTGTCCGTGACCGTCTCATGCAGCGAGGCGACGTCGTTGGTTTCCGCGTAGTCAAAGCCCTGCAAAAACGGCGTGAAATATTTGTGAAAGCTGTCCTGCCCCGTCGCCGTGATCGTCGCCATCGTGCGCCCGTGAAACGAGCCCGCCAGCGTCACGATGCGGTAACGGTCAAAGCCGTCGCCCGCGCCCCTGCCGTATTTCATATAGCTGTATTTGCGCGCCGCTTTGATGGCGCCTTCGTTGGCCTCGGCGCCCGAGTTTGAAAAGAACACGGTGGACATGCCCGTAAGGGTGATGAGCTTTTCCGCCGCGCGCGCGCAGGGCTCCGAATAGAACAGGTTGGAGACATGCTGCACCGCCCCGGCCTGTTCACGCACCGCCGCGACCCAGCCGGGTTCGCAAAATCCGAGCGAATTTACGCCGATGCCCGAGGTGAAGTCGAGGTATTCGCGCCCCTCGGGATCCTTCGCGCGCACCCCACGCCCCTCCGCAATCGCGATATCATAGCGCGCGTACGTATTCGCGGTATAGGCGTCTTCGAGTTTTTTGATGTCTTCGCTGTTCATTTTGTCCCTTTCGTACCTTCTTTCTTGATCATGCCTTTATATCGTTGCTTCCGTTGCCGCCGAAATGCCGGGCGGGCTTTGCGGTTGCGCCTGCGCAATCGTCGTCCCGCCCCCCGCTTTGCCCGCGAGCGCGTCCCTGAGCGCGCGCGGCCTGCGCCCGTCGATGATTTTGGCCGCGAGGACGCCGGCGGCCACGGCATCCCGAAGGCCCCGGGCCTTCGGGATCATGCCGCCCGAAATCGTGCCGGCGGCGATGAGCCCCTCTATCTCGTCCGCGCGGACATTCGCGATGAGGCTTGAGGCGTCGCCCACATTGCGCAGGACGCCGGGGATGTCAGACATCGTGATGAACAGATCCGCTCGAAGCGCCGCCGCGATGCTGCCCGCAGCCGTATCCGCGTTGACATTGTAAGCGAAGCCATCCTCGCCGAGCGCGGCCGTCGAGATGACGGGGACATAGCCCGCTTCCAAAACCGCATCCAGAAGCCCCGTATCGACCTTCGTGATTTCCCCGACAAAACCGAGGTCGGGTTTTGTTTTTTTCACGCAGCGCAGGATGCCGCCGTCGATGCCGGACAGCCCCGCCGCCCTGCCGCCCGCGTTTTGGATCAGCTGCACAAGCCCCTTGTTGACCTTGCCGCAAAGCGCCATAAACACCGCGTCCATCGTTTCCGCATCCGTATAGCGCACACCGTCCGCAAACTTCGTTTCCATGCCGAGCCGCCGCTGCAGCGCGGACAGCTCCGGCCCGCCGCCGTGCACAAGCAGCACGCGCGCGCCCGCTGCCGCGAGCCAGGCAACATCTTCCATGGCGCCGCGTTTGAACCCGCCCGACTGCATGGCCGCGCCGCCGTATTTCACGACGACGGTTTTGCCGCTGTACAAAGCAGGCATATCCCGTTCGTTGTTGTTGCCATTATCCATTATTTACCATTCACATCACATTGCGCCGCCTTTTCCGGCGGCATCAGGAAGCATCATGTGCGGTACATCCCATTGATTTTCACATAATCGTAGGTCAGGTCGCAGCCATAGGCTTCAGCGTTTGCCATGCCGTCGTGCAGGTTGACCAAAATCTGTATTTCGTCCATATCGAGCACTTGCTTTGCGAGCGCCTCGTCAAACGCCACCGCAAAGGACGCCTCGCACACGGTGACCTGCCCGCCGGACGACGAAAGGACGACATCCACATTGTCCGTATTGAAATTGCCGGGCGTATAGCCGACCGCGCACAGGATGCGGCCCCAGTTTGCGTCGCTGCCATAGATGGCGGTCTTGACCAAATCCGACTGGATGACCATTTTGGCAATCTTCATCGCAAGCTCGTCCGTCGGCGCGTTTTTGACGCGGCATTCGATGAGCTTCGTCGCGCCCTCCCCGTCCTTCGCGAGCATGCGCGAGAGTTTGACCGTCACGCGGTTGAGCGCCGCCGCAAATGCGGCAAAGTCGCTGCCAAAAGCGTTGATCCGCTTGTTGCCCGCCTTGCCGTTTGCGAGAATCACGACCGTGTCGTTTGTCGACGTATCGCCGTCGATCGATATTTGGTTGAACGAATGGTTGATATCGCTTTTCAGCGCGTCGCGGAGCAGCGGGGGCGAGATATTGACGTCCGTCGTGATGAAAACGAGCATCGTCGCCATATTGGGGTTGATCATGCCGCTGCCCTTCGCCATGCCACCGATGCGGCAAGTCCTGCTGCCAATCTTAAACTCGGCTGCGGCTTCTTTCCTCACGGTGTCGGTCGTCATGATCGCCTCCGCCGCGTTGCCCGCGCCGTAATACTTGTCCTCCGGCCCGCCGCCCGCGAGCACCGCCTTCGCGAGCTTCGGGATGCCTTTTTCAAAGGGCCCGATCATCGGCGGCTGCCCGATGACGCCCGTGCTGCACACGATGACGTCTTCTTTTTTCAGCCCGAGTGCGCCGCCCGTCAGCGCGCAGGTCTTCCGCGCGATCTCCATGCCGTTTGGCGCCAGCGTATTCGCGTAGCCGCTGTTTGTGATCACGGCCTGCGCCTTGCCGTCCGCAAGATGCTCCATCGTCACTTTCAGCGTCGCGCCCTTCACCTTGTTTGTCGTGTATGCCGCCGCCGCGTCGCAGAGCGTTTCGCTGTAAATCAAAGACAAATCTTTTTTTCGGGATTTTTTGAACCCCGCGTACATGCCCGCCGCGTGAAAGCCCTGCGCGGCGCATACGCCGCCGTCCACGAACACTGTTTTTTCTTTGTTTTTCCCATCCATCAGCTTTTCGCTCCTATTCGCCAAGCACGAGCCCGGTTTCCTCGGGAAGGCCCAGCATCCGGTTCATATTTTGAATGGCCGCGCCCGAAGCGCCCTTGCCGAGATTGTCGTACCTCGCCACGATTTCTATTCTATCATCTTTGCCCGTGACAAATATTTCGAGATCGTCACGGTTTGCGAAAGCGTCTGCGGCAAGGAAGCCGCTGCCGGCCGCCTCCGCAAACTCGGCGCCAAGCTCCCGCACCTTTACGAGGGGGCGGCCGCCGTAGCGCCCGGCAAGCGTTTCCCGCACATCGCCTATCGTCGCCGGTTTGGCAAGCGCGCTTTTGGGAATCGGCACGCCCACGAGCATGCCGCTGTAAAAATCGCAGACAATCGGCGCAAAAATCGGCGCCGTTGCGAGGCCCGCGTATTTTTGCATCTCCGGCAGGTGCTTGTGCGCCTGCGCGAGCGCGTACTGCCTCGGCGCGCGGAGTCCGTCCCCCGGCACACCCCCTGCGCCGCGCCCCCGTATGCGGCTTGATGGCGAGCCCGTTTCGCAGCTTGACGCATCCCCCGCGCCGCCCGCCCGCCCGGGCGCTTCGTATTCCGCGACCATGGGCTTGCCGCCGCCGCTGTAGCCCGTCAGCGAATGGGCGCCCAGCGCCGCGTCCGCCCGCAGGAGCCCAGCATCAATGAGCGGCCGCACCGACAGGATGAAGCCCGTCGCGTGGCAGCCCGGATTGGCGACGCGCAGCGCGCCTGCGCCCATATCCGCGCCTGCGCCGGCGATTTCCGGCAACCCGTACGCCCAGCCCGCAGCTGTGCGATGCGCGGACGAAGCGTCGATGAGGCGCGCCCGCCCGCCCGCCAAGCGGGCGATTTCACGCGCGCCCTCATCAGGCAGGCATAGAAAACTCACGTCCGCCTCGGCAATGCAGGCGAGCCGCGTTTCAATATCCTTGCGCAAAGCCCCGCCGATTTCCAATAGCTCGACATCGGGCCGCGCTTTCAGCCGCCCCGCGAGCCGGAGCCCTGTCGTGCCGGCCTGCCCGTCGATGAATATCTTGTACGCCAATCGCTTCTCCTTTTCTGATGAATATTTATTCAGTACTATATATCAAGTACCGCTGCTTGTCAATACGACACTGCATATTTATTCTTAATTTTGCATAAATATTCACTACGGGCGCATAGCTGCACACAATCATATCCCGTTTTCGGCGGCGTATTGCTGCCACTTCCAGATATCCGCGCAAATGTCCTCTATCCCATACTCCGTTTCAAAACCGAGCAATTCGCGTGCCAGGCCGGCATCGGCATACGTAGCTGCAAGATCGCCGGGCCGCCTCGGGCCCACTACGGCAGGGAGCGTTTTGCCGCAGGCCGCCTCGAACGCCGCGATGATTTCGCGCACGCTCGTGCCCTTTCCTGTGCCGAGGTTGATCGCCGTTGCGCCGGAGCCCGCGCCTGCGCCCCGCCGTTTTGCCGCAAGCCAATCCAGCGCAAGCGCATGCCCGCGCGCAAGATCCATGACATGGATGTAGTCGCGGACGCCCGTCCCGTCGGGCGTGTCATAGTCGTCCCCAAAGATGTGAATCCGCTCAAGCTCCCCGGCCGCGACTTTCGCGGCATAGGGCAGCAGATTGTTCGGGATGCCGTTTGGGTCCTCGCCGATGAGGCCGCTGCGGTGCGCCCCGCCCGGATTGAAGTAACGCAGCAGGGCCACGGACCACGACGGATCCGCCGCGCAGAGATCGCGCAGGATCTGCTCGTTCATGAGCTTTGTCCACCCGTAGGGGTTGGTCGCGGACAAGGGCATCCCCTCAAGATACGGCACATGGTTGACAGGCCCGTATACCGTCGCCGACGAGGAAAAGATGAGCGTCCGGACTCCGGCATTCCCCATCGCCTCGTACAGCGCGAGGCTGCCCGTGATGTTGTTTTCGTAGTAAGGCAGCGGTTTGGCCACGGACTCGCCGACCGCTTTCAGCCCCGCGAAGTGGATGACCGCGTCAAAATCATGTGCGCGAAACAGCGCGGACAGCGCCGCCTTGTCGCGGATATCGCCCATTGCAAAATCCGGCCGCCGCGCCGCAATGCGCCGGATGCGATCCACGACGCCTATCTTGCTGTTTGAAAGATTGTCAAAGATGACGGCATCGCAGCCCTGATCGAGCAGGACGGCCGCCGTATGGCTGCCGATGAAGCCCGTCCCGCCCGTGACGAGTACTTTTTTCTTGCTCATGCGCGCCTCGTTCCCCTTTGCAGCATTGCCTTGTCAATCTTTCCGCCAATATCGTAATATTGTACCATTTTTACGCGATTTTTTTGACAAGCCGCGTGCGCTGCGGTATAATTCTTTTTGCTGCGAAAATCGCGGCACGGCATGCGCCTGTAGCTCAGCTGGATAGAGTGCCTGGCTACGAACCAGTAGGTCGGGAGTTCGAATCTCTCCAGGCGTGCCATTACGGTGTCATACGAACACGCAATCCAATACTATGCAGGAGGATTTGCAATAACAGTATGGCTCGAAAGAGAGTAGCCCACAAGGGCTGCTTTTTTCGTCCCGTCGTTTCGTCCCAAGACAATCTATTCCATCGAAATTATTCAGCATTTCAATCGAAATCACCGTACCACCACTTCAAGTAGTGGTATGAACTGACGGGACCCTATAAGGGTCCTATTGCTACCTGCTACGCCTAAAGGCGTGGTTTCACGAGCAACTTTTACCGTCATCTCTTCTCAATTTGCCCGGATGCTTCCTGTTCGTTAATATATTCCTTGATTTGTTCCTCGTTCAGCCCAACCGTGTCAACTTAGTAACCGCGCGCCCAAAAGCGCCTGTCGCCTCTTCTGTCATCCGGATGCTTTTCGAAGATCATCAGGGCGCTTTTCCCTTTCAAATATCCCATGAATTCCGAAACGCTGATTTTGGGCGGGATTTTCAGGCACATGTGT
>JAITMX010000167.1 GCA_031290775.1 Eubacteriales Family XIII. Incertae Sedis bacterium | reverse complement strand
GCGCGCAGCTCCCCCGGCTCCTTTGGCAGCGTGATCGCGTGCAAATCCACAATGCAATAAACGCAATCGCCTTCATCTTGCAGCGAAACAAATTGCTTGAGCGCTCCCAGATAGTTGCCGATATGGATGTTGCCTGTGGGCTGTACGCCCGAGAATACGCGTGTTCGTCTTTCTGTCAAGTATGCCCTCTTTTCTTGTTGGCCGCATAATCGGCCGTCCTGCCGGCCGTCCTGCCGCTCTGCTCCGCCGGCCGTCCTGCCGTTCGCCCCGCCGCTCTGCTCCGCCGGCCGTCCTGCCGTTCGCCCCGCCGCTTTGCTCCGCCGGCCGTCCTGCCGTTTTATCTGTTGTATTCCGTACGGAATTTGTTTTTCATGGCTTTTTCGATACGGGACACAGTCATCTGGCTGATGCCGAGCGCCTCGGCCACCTCGCGCTGCGTCAGCTCCTGCAAAAAACGCTTGCGGATGATGGCCTTTTCCGTATCCGACAGCCCCGCCATCACCTTTTCGAGCACGCCCGACGTTTCGAGCCTGTCGTACCCGGCCTCCTCATCGCCGAGGTATTTCTCAAAGAACGGGGTTTCGCCGTCCGGGCTGTTTTCGGCCTCCTGGTCCAGCGAGTAGGTCGTGTAGGCCCGGCCGCTTTCAAGCGCCTCGAGGATCTCTTCTTCCGCGACCCCCATATACGCCGCGAGCTCCGGGATCGTGGGCACATAGCGCAGCTGTTCCTGAAGCTGCTCTTTGGCGGCGGGGATGCGCATCGATATCTCTTTCAGCCGCCGCGGCACTTTCAGCGACCATGTCGTGTCACGGAAATATTTTTTGATTTCGCCGGCGATGGTCGGCGTCGCAAAGCTATTGAACTGTACGCCTTTGTCCGGGTCAAAACGCTCGACCGCCAACAGCAGCGCGTAGGATGCGACTTGCAGGAGGTCTTCGCTTTCCGCGCCCCGGCCCGCATACTTCCGGGCAAGGATCTCGGCCAGATAGAGATATTGTTCGATGAGCTCGTTTCTAAGCCCCTCGTCTTTTGTTTCGCGGTATTTGCGAAACAATTCGTCCGTATTTTTTTTGTTGTCATCCGGCGGCGCCACGGTTGGAATCCTTTTTACGCAGTCCGTTTTTGCAAATATTTTGTCATGCTGATATTTGTCCCGGTGCCGATCTCCGAGCGAATATCAACCTCGTCCATGAGCGCTTTGATGATGAAAATACCGAGGCCGCTTCCGCGCACTTCGCCGGGTATCGGCTCCACGTAGTTGTCCACGCCAAATCCGACGCCGGTGTCTTTGACCGTAATCGTCAGTTTTATATCTTCAAGATCAAGGATGACGTCATACGCAAAGTCCGTCTCATCGTGGCTGTGGCAGACGATGTTCGTACATGCCTCCGATATGGCGACCTTGATGTCCTCGATCGCTTCGATGTCAAAACCCGCAAAACTCGCCACGGATGCGGCCGCGAGCCTTATCGTGCCCACATATTCCGGTTTGCCCGGCACGTGCAATTTCAGCCGATCTGCCATTTTTTACCACCCTGCGGCCGGTATGCGACCGCGCAAATTCCGCCATGAAACATTCTTAAAACACATCATCATCCACACTTCCCTCCGTGCCGCTTAGCAAAGAATCTTGTCGAGGCCCGAAATGCCCAGCAATTTTTTCACATTGTCTTTTGGGCCCGTCACTTTGATGCCAAAGCCGTCTTTTTTGATCGTGCCGTATGCCCCGATAATCACGCCGAGCCCTGTGCTGTCGATGTAATTGAGATCGGCAAGATCGATCAATATGTTTTGTTTTTTTTCGGCCAACGCGGCCTCAAGCCGGTTTTTAAAGTAGTGCGCGTTGGAAATATCGACTTCGCCGACCAATTTGAACTCCCAGGCCCCGGCTTCCGTGTTGTTGTTTGCGTTGATGGAAAGCGCCATGCCGACACTCCTTTCCCTTTCCCGGATATCAGGTGTCGAGCTCCATCTGGTCCGGTTCCGTTTTGCCTGCGGCGCCGTTTTGCCCCGCATCTTCCGCGCCGTTCTCCCCGGCGCCATCGCCGTCTTCTTCTTCGTCTTTCGCCATCTTCGCCATTGCGATGATCTGCGTGTCCTCCCCTACGTTCATCACTTTGACGCCTTTCGTCGCCCGGCTCATGCCGCGCAGCTGCGTCGCTTCCATGCGGATGAGGATGCCGTCCGAGTTGATGAGCATGACGTCGTCGTCGTCGTTTACGATCGCCGCCCCGATGAGCGTGCCTGTCTTTTTGAACAGGCCCTTGTTGTACGTCAGCACGCCCATGCCGCCGCGCCTCTGTATCTTGTACTCGCCGACCGCCGTCTTTTTGCCGAAGCCTTTTTGCGTCACGACCAAAAGCTGTTCGTCCGGATAGGTCAGATCCATCGCGACGACCTCGTCGCCTTCTTCGAGATGGATGCCCCTCACGCCGCCGGCCGTGCGGCCCATGCTGCGCACATCGCCTTCATTGAAGCAGATGCACTTGCCAAACTTCGTCACGAGGACGACCACGTTGCTGCCGCTGCTCTGCTTGATGCCGATCATCTCGTCCCCATCGCGCAGGCTGATGGCAATCAGGCCGCCTTTGCGGTTTGTGTCGTACTGGGACAGCGGCGTCTTTTTAATCGTACCCTTCTTGGTGACGCAAATCAAATAGCGGTCGTCCGGAAATTCCCGTATCGGCATGAACGCCGTGATCCGCTCGCGCTGCATCAGGCTGAGGAAGTTGACGGCGGGCGTGCCCCTTGCCGTACGGCCCGCTTCCGGGATCTCGTACGCCTTTATTTTATGTACCTTTCCCGTATTTGTAAAGAACATCAAATAATCATGGGTCGATGTGATGATGAGGTCGCGCACAAAATCGTTGTCGCGCGTCGTCAGCGCCTTGATGCCCTTGCCGCCGCGGCGCTGGAGTTTGTACTCGTCCGCGTCGATGCGCTTGACATAGCCGAGGTGCGTGAGCGTGATCGCGACGCGGTTTTCGGCGATGAGGTCTTCGTCCTCGATGTCCGCCGCCGCCGCCGTGATCGTCGTCTTGCGCTTGTCGCCCCACTTGTCGCGGATCTCGATGAGCTCCGTCCGGATGACGCCCATGAGCTTGCCCTCGTCGGCAAGCAGCTCCATATAGTAGGCGATCATTTTTTTCAGCTCGGCGTATTCTTTCTCGATCTTTTCCTTTTCGAGGCCCTGCAGCCTCGCGAGCCGCATGTCGAGGATGGCCTGGGCCTGCAGCTCCGACAGCCGGAAACGCTCCATCAGCTTTTCTTTTGCGTTGTCGTAGCTCGCGCGGATGGTCTTGATGACCTCGTCGATGTTGTCAAGCGCGATCAAGAGGCCTTCCAATATATGCGCGCGCGCTTCGGCTTTTTTCAGGTCAAACCGCGTGCGCCGCGTGACGACGATCTTTTGGTGCGCGAGGTAATGCGTGAGGATTTCGTCGAGCCTGAGCACTTTCGGCTCGCCGTCCACGAGCGCGAGCATGATCATCGAATAGCTCGCCTGCAGCTGCGTCTGTTTGAACAGGCGGTTCAGGATAATCTGCGCGACCGTGTCTTTTTTGAGCTCGATGACGATCCGGATGCCCTCGATGCTCGACTCGTCGCGGAAGTCGGCAATCCCCTCGATCTTTTTGTCGCGGACAAGCTCGCCGATCTTTTCAAGCAGGGTGCTCTTGTTGATTTGATAGGGAATCGACGTGAAGACGATTTGCTGCTTGCCCTTTTTCGTCTCCTCGATCTCATGCGTCGCGCGCACGAGCACGCTGCCGCGCCCCGTCTTGTACGCGTCCCGCGCGCCTTTTTTCCCGAGAATGATCGCCCCTGTCGGGAAATCCGGCCCTTTGACGATTTTGCACAGCTCGTCCACCGTCGCCCCCGGCTCGTCGATGAGCTTGACGGCCGCGTCGATGACTTCCACGATGTTGTGCGGCGGGATGGACGTCGCCATGCCGACCGCGATGCCGTTGGAGCCGTTGACCAACAGGTTTGGAAAACGCGCGGGCAGGACAATGGGCTCTTTTTCCTCGCCGTCGAAGTTTGGCGTGAAGTCGACCGTGTCCTTGTCGATGTCGCGCAGCATCTGGAGCGCGAGCGGGGACATCCTTGCCTCCGTATAGCGCATGGCCGCGGCGCTGTCGCCGTCAACGTTGCCGAAGTTGCCGTGGCCGTCGATGAGCGGGTAGCGGATCGAAAAATCCTGCGCCATGCGCACCATCGCGTCGTAGATCGAGCTGTCGCCGTGGGGGTGGTACTTGCCCATGACGTCGCCGACGATTCTCGCGGATTTTTTGTGCGGCTTGTCCGGCGTGATGCCGAGCTCGGAAAGCCCGTGCAGTATCCGGCGGTGTACGGGCTTGAGCCCGTCCCGCACGTCCGGCAGCGCGCGCGCGACGATGACGCTCATCGCGTAGTCGATGAACGAGGTCTTCATCTCGGTGTAGATTTCGCGCTGTTCCAATTTCATTGTATCAAGCTGGTCCATTATTTATCCTCTTATATATCCAGGTTTTTGACATACTTTGCGTTTTCTTCGATGAACCTGCGCCGCGGCTCCACCTTGTCGCCCATGAGCGTCGAGAAGATTTCGTCCGCGTTGGCCATGTCGTCGATCGTCACTTGGATGAGCGTGCGGTTGTTCATGTCCATCGTGGTCTCCCGCAGCTGCTCCGCGTCCATCTCGCCGAGGCCCTTGTAGCGCTGGATGTCAAACTTTGCGTTTGGCGCCCCCTCGGTGAGCCGGCCCATGAGCTTTTCCTGCTCCTTTTCCGAGTAGGTGTAATGCACGTCCTTGCCGCGCTTGACTTGGTAAAGCGGGGGCTGCGCGATATAGACGTAGCCGTCCTGGATGAGCTGCGTCATATGGCGGAAGAAGAAGGTGAGCAGCAGCGTGCGGATATGCGCGCCGTCGACGTCAGCGTCCGTCATGATGATGATTTTGTGGTAGCGCAGGTTTCCGACGTCAAAGTTGTCGTCAATGCCGCAGCCAAACGCCGTAATCATATTTTTGATCTCGTCGGACGAAAGCACTCTTGCGATATTTGCCTTTTCGACATTCAGGATCTTGCCCCGGAGCGGCAAAATCGCCTGGCGCCTTCTGTCGCGGCCGAGCTTTGCGCTGCCGCCGGCCGAGTCGCCCTCGACCAAAAAAATCTCGGAGACCGTCGGGTCTTTTTCGGCGCAGTCGGCGAGCTTGCCCGGCAGCGCGCCGCCGTCCATCAGGCTTTTGCGCGTCGCTTCTTTGACCTTGCGCGCCGCCATGCGCACTTTTGCCGCCGAGATGATTTTTTCCATGATAATCTTGGCCTGCCCCGGGTTTTCCTCGAGGAACGCCATGAGCCGCTCGTTTGTCGTGCTTTCGACAAAGCCGCGGATGTCGCTGTTGCCGAGCTTTGCCTTGGTCTGCCCTTCAAACTGCGGGTTTTGGATCTTCACCGAAATGATGGCCGTGAGCCCCTCGCGCACATCCTCGCCCGTCAGCGGCTCGTCCTTTTCCTTCAGGAAGTTGCCGCGTTTCGCGTAGTCATTGAACACGCGGGTCAGCGACGAACGAAAACCGGACAAGTGCATGCCGCCCTCGATCGTGTTGATATTGTTCGCGTACGCAAAGACTGTCTCGTTGTAGCGCTTTGTGTACTGCATCGCGATCTCGACCTCGGCCGAGCCGGTGTTGGAGCCGCCGTTGTCCTCGCGCACCGCCTCAAAATAGATGATGTCGGGGTGGATCGGCTCTTTGTTTTCGTTTTGGTGTTTGACAAATTCGCGGATGCCGCCTTCATAATAGAAGACTTCCTTTTTCTTTTTGCCCACGCGCTCGTCGGACAGCGTGATGCGGACGCCTTTGTTCAGGAACGCCATCTCGCGAAGCCGGGATTCAAGCGTCCCGTAATCGTACTCGAGCTCGTCGAAAATCTCGGGGTCGGGCCGGAACATAGTCCTCGAGCCTGTTTTTTTGGATTCGCCGACGGTCTCAAGCTTGCTCGTCGGCTTGCCGCGCGAGTAGGTCTGCCTGTAGACGAGGCCGTCCCGCTTGATCTCGACTTCCATGTGCTCGGAGAGGGCGTTGACGACGGACGCGCCGACGCCGTGCAGGCCGCCGGACACTTTGTACCCGCCGCCGCCGAATTTGCCGCCCGCGTGCAAAACGGTGTGGATGACCTCGACGGCCGGGATGCCGAGCTTGGGGTGCGTGTCTACGGGCATGCCCCTGCCGTCGTCTTCGACGACGATGGAGTTGTCCGCCTGTATCAGCACGTCGATGTGTTTGCAAAATCCGGCAAGCGCCTCATCGACGCTGTTGTCTACGACTTCATAAACGAGATGGTGCAAGCCCCTCGAGCCCGTGCTGCCGATGTACATGCCCGGCCTTGTCCGGACAGGCTCAAGCCCTTCAAGCACCTGTATCTGCTCCGCGTCATACCTCTGCTGTTCGACGTCAGCCGCCATAAATTTCCCTCTCTTTCCTGCTCCTTTTTTCTCTTTTTTTCATCGGAATCCCGCACGCCCGGGCGCGCTATGCCCATCCCCGAAAGGTTTTTTGGCTGTAATAATTATATTTGCATTGTACCACAGAACGCAGTTTCCCGCCAGACCCCGGGGCTTGTAACGTACTTGTAAAACACCGCAGTAAAACACCGCAGAGTTACAGTTCACACCCCCGCCGTCATTGCGAGCGAAGCGAAGCAATCCATTATCCACTGGATTGCTTCGCTTCGCTCGCAATGACGAGGCAAGTCTGAACAGTTACCCGCAGAAAGAATGCAGAAAGAATGCAGAAAGAGTGCAGAAAGAACGCAGAAAGAATGCCCTCCTTGCCGCGGGGGCATTCTTGTCTATTAGGAAGTGGTGAAAAATAAAGTGGACAAATTTGGCGCAGGATTTTTTTCGGCTGACAAGGCGCAAAACGTAGCCGTACTGGTAGTACGGCGAGGCTTTGCACCTCTGCTGTCCGTTT
>JAITMX010000148.1 GCA_031290775.1 Eubacteriales Family XIII. Incertae Sedis bacterium | reverse complement strand
CATCTGCTGAAGCGCCCCGCCGTAGTCGCCTTCGTTCAAACTGATGACGCCGCCCGTCGTATTAAAGGTAGCGTATTCACCAAGCATAACGGCGCCTGCGGCGCTTCCCGTCATGTTTCTGTTGTTTGTGAGCGCGCCGCTCCCAAGCGTGATGGTTCCGCCCTGCTGTATGTCAACAATCGGGGAAGTCGCGTCAACGGCGCCTTTGTTGCCGTCCCATAGGAGATCTTTGAGCGTCGCCGCTGTGGACTGGTTTGCGACATAGGCCGTCGTGAGCATGGCGCCTTTATAACTCGCCGCGCGGCGTATCGTGTAATCGCCATTCGGCTTTCCGGCGTCCCCTTTGTAGCCCTCGATGCTCAGGTTTCTCTGCCCGGCAGCAAGGGCCGCAGGCGCGGAGAGCTCGAGGTCGCTCATGACGATGATTTGCGTCGGCGTATCCGCGCCAACCGGGACTGCCGCGATTGCCTTTTGCAGCGTGGCAAACGGCGCGGCCTCGGTGCCGGGGTTGCTGTCGTCGCCATCATGCACTGTACCCGGCGCCGCCACATAGTAAGCGCCCGCGCCCTTCAGCACAAAGCCCGTCGCTGCACTGTTGGGGACGATCCCATAAGGCGGCGAGTTTGCCTGATAATGCATGAGGCTCGCCTCGGCGCCTGTCGCAACCCCGTCGCCGCCCGTCTTGGACATCACGGCCGTGTTGCCGCGCGCCGTCTCGATGCCTTCGATATTGATGCGCCCGGATGTGAAATCCTCCAGCAGGCGAAGCACTGCGCCATTCGCATTCACATAGAATATGCCGTTATCGTTATCGTTATTGCCGACAAACACGCCATTGTATACATTCATGATTGCTGTCGCGACGGCGGAGGTATAGAAATAGATTGCCGCGCCCTTCGCGCCTGCGGTGTTTTGGGCAAACACGGCGCCGTCTTTCAAGTTGATCGAACAACCGAGATTCGTACTGATGGCGCCGCCGTTTTTCAGCGCGCTGTTTCTCTCGAATACGGTGTCCTCTACGTTCAAGACGACGTTGCGGTATGCAAAGATGGCGCCGCCCTCCGCTGCGCTGTAGTTGTCTGTGAACTCTGTATCTTTGAGATTGATTTGCTTCCCGACAAGCGCCGTAGCGTCGGCGCAAATGGCGCCGCCGACAGCATAGCCGATATTGGTGTTGTAATTCTGATTGTTTTTCAGCACGCAATTTGCAAGATTCAAGACAATCGAGCCGTTGTTGTTCTCTACGCCGAGATGGATCGCAGCTCCGTTCGCGTTGACGTCTGCCCCGTCCAGCGTGATGCCGTTCATGCTCAAGGTCACGCCGCCGTAAACCTGAATCATCGTCCCTGTGAACGCGGAGCCGCGCGTGACGACGATGTTTCCGATGGCCGGAGAATGCTCCCACTTGGAGATGTTTGCGGTTTTATCCGCGCCAAACGTGATTGACGCCACAGCGGTTGCTGTGATGTTATTCATGATATAGATGTTCGTGGTGGTGCCGGCCTTCACCATAGAAAGCGCCTTGGCCAGCGAGGCGTAGGGGCGCGTCGCCGTGCCGGGATTGCTGTCGCTGCCGAGTGCAACGCCATCGCCAAGGTCTGGGGCGGAAGCCACATAGTAGGAGGCGTAATCAAGGATGTAATCGGTACTGTTGCCAGCGGCCTGTTTAATGCCCCAGACATTGCCGCACGTGGCCAGCATGGCAGCCTCGGTCTGCGATGTGCTTCCCGTGGACTTGCGCAGGACGGTTTGCCCCACATGGCCGCCCAAATCAAAGCCGTCAAAATAGATATGGCTGCCGATGCCGAGGTCGCCCGTGAGCTCGACGAACATATCCGCGCCCGCGCCCAGATAGATGCCGCTCTTGGCTTCCTCGGCGCCGATCTGTACCGTCCCGCCCACTTTCATGGCGCCGGCGTAGAAGTAAACCGCGCCGCCAAAGTCATTGGCCCCGGCGCCGATGCTGTTGCCGCTGATCTCGCCGCCGTCCATGATGAAACTGCCGCCCGCGATGTGCACGCCGCCCGCGCTGTTCAGCGACTTGTTGCCGGTGATCTTGCCGCCGGCCATGATAACGGTGGCGCCCGCGCCAATAAAGACGGGCGCCAGCGTGCCGGGATAGGCCGCGCCGTTGCCGTCGATCGTGATGTTTTCAAAGTTCAGGTTTTTTCCGGTAGCGGGTACGAACATACTGCCATTGACCGCTGAGGCTGCGCGAATGATCTTAACCTCATCAGAAGTGCCGCTCCAGCGCTTGAAGCTGAGCTGCGCCCAGTCGCCCACAGTGACGGGCTGAATCATATCCACATCGCTCATGACGATGATGTCCGCGTTCACGCCCGCGCCGCGCGGCGCGGCATTGAGTACGGCTGCCAAGTTTTTATATGGCTTGATGTCGGTCCCGTCAGCCGTGGCGTCGTCGCCGGCCGCCCCGCTCACATGCCAAGCGGTTTCATTGACCGCGAGTTTGTAGCTTTCCTCGCTGCCCGCGACGGTATAGGCGCGCGTAAGCCAGGTGATATAGCCTGCGTTTGCCGCCGCAGACCCGCCCCCGCCCGTCTGCGTGCCCACTTGACAGTCTTTAGCGGATGCGGACGAGCCCTCGATGTTGATGCGGCTGCCGCCGCCAAGCGCCCCGTCGACTGCGAAGGCCTTGCCGGCGTCAATATAGATGCCGTTGTCGGTACCGGAGGCTCCTACTTGTGGCATCCCGCCCAAAACAAGCGACCCCGCGTTGAAGTGGATGGCCGCGCCCCGGTTGCCGTATGCCACCGAATTGTTCGTGATGATGCCGCCCTTGATGTTGGCGATGGCCTGATCGCCCGCCAGATAAATCGCGCCGCCGCTGCCGGCGATGTTTTTGTGGTTGCTGATTGTGCCGGCCCTGAGCTCGAATGTGCCAAATACGCTGATGCCCGCATAGGCGGCATCCACGCCCGCGCCATCGATGTCTACGCCGTCGACGACGAGTGTGCCCGGATAATCGACATGGAGCATATAACCGTTCGTAAAGGAGTTGTCACGATACAGAATACCCCCCCCGGAACGTCTGTTTGCGGATTGAGGGTAATGGCCTTGGCGCCCGGAATGGTGACCTGGCCGGTAACGGCCACGCTGCCAACCACATGGATCGTTGCGGCAGCCGCCGCTTGGTCGACAGCCTTCTGCAGCGTAGCGAAGGGGCTGGCAAGCGACCCATCGCCCGTGTCGTCGTCGCCGGCCGCGCCGATATAGATATCGGCGGCGTCTATGGCCGTGCCGGCGCCGAGCAGGCCCAGGCTTGCCGGCAGCGCCTCGGACTCCGCTTGCGCGGCCTCGGATTTTTGTGCCGTGTCTTGGCCTGCGCTTTGCGCCGCGTCTTGGCTCGCGCCTTGGCCTGTGCCTTGCGCCGTGTCTTGGATCGCGCCTTGGTCCGCGTCTTGACCCTCCGCGCCGGGCGCGTCACCTTGCTCCGCCGCGCCGAGGGCAGGGGCCGCGCCAGCGTCGTCTGGCTCGTCGGCAAACAGGACGGAGGGCAGCAACGCCACCACCATCGCCATCGCCAAAAATATCGACAGCGCCCTCCGTAGATTTGCGTTCCATGCGTTCTTGGCCTTGCCTTTGGTATTCATTTGTTTGTCTCTCCCCGGTCGCTCCCCATTATTTGATTCATCTTTCCGCATACACAGCCCACACCGCATATTTACCCATATATTATACAATGTACACGCCAAGTTTCTTTCTTTCTTGCTGTATACCCAAAAAAACAGTCCCTAAACATATTTTATTCCATCGGACAAAAGGGGACGGTTCATCTGTCCTGCCGCAGCAAGACACGGACAAAAGACAAAAGGGGACGGTTCATCTGTCCTGCCGCAGCAGGCTGGACAAAAGGGGACGGTTCATCTGTCCTGCTGCGGGGACAGGACAAAAGGGGACGGTTCAGGGACAAAAGGGGACGGTTCATCTGTCCTGCCGCAGCAGGCTTACAGCTCAGCCGCAAGTTCCTCGATCACGCCCGCGTACGAGGCAGCCGCCTCCTCGCCCTTCTCCAGAAACGCCTCCACCCCTTCGAGCATATCCGGAATCTCCTCCGCCATCCGCTCCCAAAACGACTTGAGCGGCTCGCTGTGCTCCACCTGTTCCCCCATACGCGCCCTGAGCTCCGCCAACTGATGCAGCGGGGCGCCGTGTGCCACTGCCCTCGCGTCCGTTTCGAGCGCGGAAACAAGGCTGCCGAGCTCCGCCGAGGCGCGCGCCAGATACGCGGAAAGCCCCCCTTCGATGTTTTTGCCCTCCGTGCGCGCGTGGGCGAGCAGCTCCCGCAGCAATCCGCCAAGCTCTTTCGCGATGTTTTGTACGTCCTCCATTGCCACTCCCTGCCCGCGCTTTGCGGTTCCGCGCTCTGCGATATCTTCAAATATTTTGCCCGCGCCCAACGCAATCGCACCTCGCTTTCCTCGCTACAAATCCTTGAAATGAAAAGCCCGGCGGCCCTCGGCATAGTCCCCGACGATGTTGCCGTCGCCGAAAAGCAGGTATTTGTACGTCACAAGCCCTTCGAGGCCGACGGGCCCGCGTGCGTGCAGTTTTCCGGTGCTGATGCCGACCTCGGCCCCGAAACCGTAACGAAAACCGTCCGCGAAGCGCGTCGAGCAGTTGCGGTAAACGCCCGCGGAGTCGACGCCTGCCATAAAGAGCCTTGCGGCATCGTCGTCTTCCGTGATGATGGCGTCCGTATGGTGCGAGCCGTAGGTATTGATATGGTCGATTGCCGCAGGGGCGCCGTCCACGATTTTCAGCGAGACAATATAGTCGAGATACTCAGTCCTGAAATCCTCTTCCGCCGCGGGCTTCACGCCCGGATGGATTTCCGCCAGCCGGCCGCAGCCGCGCACCTCTACGCCCTTGCCCGCGAGCTCCTCCAAAAGCGGCGGCATGAGCGCGAAGGCGATATCCTTGTGGACCAAAACCGTCTCGACCGCGTTGCAAGCCGCGACATACTGCACCTTGCTGTCGCGGATGATGCGCACCGCCTTCGATATGTCAGCCGCCTTGTCGACATAAATGTGGCAGAGGCCATCGGAGTGGCCCATGACGGGAATCTTGGAATGATCCATGATATAGCGCACAAATTCGCCGGAGCCGCGCGGGATGATGAGATCGACCGCCTCGTGGCAAGAGAGCAGGTCTCCGATTTCCGCGCGCGATTCGAGCAGCGTGATAAAGCTTTCCGGCAAGCCAGCCGCCACGCCGGCCTCGTGAATAATCCCATACAAAACCCGATTTGTGTTCACGGCTTCGCTGCCGCCTTTCAGGATTGCGCAATTGCCGCTTTTCAAACAAAGCGCGGCGATTTGGACGAGGGCGTCGGGGCGCGACTCGAAAATGACGCCGATAACGCCGATCGGGCAGGCCACCTGCTCCAGCAGCAGGTCGCTGTCGAGCTCGCGCCTGAGCAGAACTTTGCCCACGGGGTCTTCCAGGCCAATCATTTCGCGCAGGCCGGTGACGGCGCTTTCTATTTTCTTTTCATCGAATACAAGCCGTGCCGTGATGGGCCCGGGCAAGCCCGCCGCCCGCGCCGCGGCAAGGTCTTTTTCGTTTGCGGCGCAAATCGCCGCGCCCCGCGCCGAAAGCGCGTCCGCAATCTTTGCAAGCGCACCGTCGCGCGTTTCGGCCGCGATGGCCGCAAGCACACGGCTGTCCCGCTTCGCGCGCGCGGCCGCCTCCGCCGTTTTTGTTATTTCGCTCATATGCCGGTCACTCCTCTTGTTCTATGCTATATTACATATTACTACAAATGCGCCGTCCGGTGGCAAAAGCCTCTCCCTTTTGGAATAAGGAAGTGGTGAAAAATAAAGTGGACAAATTTGGCGCAGGATTTTTTTCGGCTGACAAGGCGCAAAACGTAGCCGTACTGGTAGTACGGCGAGGCTTTGCAACGCAGTCAGGCGAAAAAAAGACAAACCAAATGTCCAATTTATTTCTCACCGCTTCCTAAGTGCCGCAGAGCCGTTTCGGGCGGGAAATTTGTGATAAAATGAATGAGCCGCGTGTTTGTATTGCGTGTGCACGTATATCTGTGAAGGAACGTGATGTCAGACAACGAAAAAACAT
>JAITMX010000141.1 GCA_031290775.1 Eubacteriales Family XIII. Incertae Sedis bacterium | reverse complement strand
GATAGGTTGCGAACCCGCTGAAGCGGGTGGAAAAAAGGCAAGAAGACCTTATGCAACACTTTCACCCTTGGCGGGTACAGGCCAAAATCTTTGATTTTGTGAAAGTGACTGAGGGAGCGTAGCGACCGCGGCAATCCATGACCCGCTGGATTGCTTCGCTTCGCTCGCAATGACGAAGCAAGTCCGGGCAGTTGCCGCTGTGGGCAATTGCAAAAATCGTGTCCTTATCTGCAATTGCGGTGAGGCGCGCGGTGTGATAGGATACGCAGTGTTTTGTTAGTGGAGCAACGGTGGGGCAAATAACCGAATGGATTCGGCCAAAAGCGGCGGAGAGGTGAAAACAATGTTTACAGGAGCCGGAGGCGTCGTCGCCGTGGTTGTCATCATTATCGTGTGCGCGGTCGTGTTTACGATTGCAATCCGCAAGGAAATGAACTGAAAGGGGGCGCTATGGGTGTAGGGGAAGCTTTTCTGGTATCCGGCCAGATATACGTGCTGGGATTTGCCATCGCGCTCGGCATGGCGGCGCTGATCAAACTGATCAACCACATCATCAGCCGCTCTGACGCGAAAGAGGCGGCGAAAGCGGCCGCAGCTGGCGGGGAGGGCGGTGCAAAATGAATCTGTTGCAGCTCTTCCAAGGGATAGGGTCCCTGTTTGAAGCCGAGCCTATGGTTGCGGTCGGGCGTGTCGTCCTGATTTTTCTCGGCATCGTCCTTGTCTGGCTCGGATTCAAGCGCACGCTCGAGCCGCTCATCATGATCCCGATGGGCTTTGGCATGGCGGCCATCAACGCCGGCCTGCTCGTCGCCGAGTTTCAGAATATCCTCGGGCTCAGCAACATCATGATCGCCCCACTTGCGGAGACGGACGGGACGTTGGAAGTGCCGATGAAGCTGCTCGACGTCATGCAGATCGACTTTTTGCAGCCGATCTATACGCTGACCTTCAGCAACGGCCTCATCGCGTGTTTGGTATTTATGGGAATCGGCGTGATTTCCGATATCAGCCCCGTGCTCAAATACCCGTTTACGAGCATGCTCATCGCGCTGTTCGCGGAGCTTGGCACCATCCTGACTTTCCCGATCGCGATTGCCATGGGTTTCTCTCCGGGCGCCGCGGCGTCGGTGGCGACCATCGGCACGGCGGACGGGCCCATGGTTTTGTTCACCTCGCTCATTTTGGACAAATCGCTCTTTGTGCCCATTACCATCGTCGCGTATTTGTATCTGTCCATCTGCTACGGTTTTTACCCGCTTTTGGTCAAGGCCATGGTCCCCAAGGAACTGCGCGCAAAGACAATTGAGCTGCGCAAACAGGACTCGGCTGTCATCAGCCAAAAGGCCAAGATTATTTTTGACATCATCGCCTGCACGGTGCTCTGCCTGCTCTTTCCGGTGGCGGCGCCGCTCTTCCTTTCGTTTTTCCTCGGCAACGCGATACGCGAAGCCGCCATGCCCAACTACAAGGAGCTTTTGGAAAAGGTCTTCCTGTACGCGGCGACTTTTTTCCTCGGGCTGCTGCTCGGCATCCTCTGCGACGCCAACACCCTGCTCGGCGACCCGCAGGTGCTCAAGCTGCTCATCCTCGGCTTCATCGCGCTCGGGCTCGCGGCGGTCGGCGGCATCATCGGCGGCTACGTCGTTTACGGCATCAACCGAAAAAATTACAATCCCGCCATCGGCGTCGCGGGCGTGTCCTGCATTCCGACAACGGCAAAGATCGCGCAGCACGCGGCGCACGAGGCAAACAAACGCGTCATCATCCTGCAATACGCGATGGGCGCCAGCGTTTGCGGCGTCATCACGTCCGCCATCCTGACGGGTTTGTATGTAACAATCATATTGCCCATGGTTTGACGGATGGTTTCCTGGAGAAATGCTGATCAAGGGAACATTGATGAACGGTCATTGCGAGGAGCGTAGCGGCGAAACAATCCACGGGGCTTGCAGAGACAATGGATTGCTTCGCTGCGCCCGCAATGGCAAACGCTTTCCTCAGCGCACGGGGGAAGGCGCATGACGGCAATCGTGGTCGGCGTCGTATTGGTTGCCCTCCTCTTTGAGTTTATCAACGGTTTTCACGACACGGCGAACGCCATCGCGACCTCGGTCTATACGCGCGCGCTGACGACCGGCAAAGCCATCTTGCTTGCGGCCGCAATGAACTTTCTCGGCGCCCTCGTGAGCGAGCGCGTCGCCATGACGATCACGCACGGCCTCATCGGGGTCGAGATCGAAGAATACGTCGTGCTCGCGGCGCTGCTCGGCGCCATCATCTGGAATCTGCTCACGTGGTGGAAGGGCATCCCGAGCAGCTCCTCGCACGCGCTCATCGGCAGCCTCGTCGGTTCCGCCATCGTGTTCACGGCCGGCACGCAGGACATCCTGTGGGGCGGCATCGTGAGCAAAGTCATCGTGCCGCTCGTCACGTCGCCGTTTCTGGGCTTCCTCGTCGGCTTCGGCATCATGAAGCTGATTTTCCAGACCTGCCAACACTTTTCGCCGGGCCGGGTCAACGGTGTTTTTTCAAAGCTTCAGATTGTGACGGCGGCGCTCGTGGCTTTTTCGCACGGGACAAACGACGCGCAAAAGACGATGGGCATCATCACATTGGCGCTCATCAGCGGCGGGATCCTGTCGGACGGCGCCGGCGTCCCGGCTTGGGTCAAGATCTGCTGCGCCATCGCGATCGCGGCGGGCACGTCGGTCGGCGGCTGGAAAATCATGAAGACGATGGGCGGCGGCGTCACAAAACTGCAGCCGCCGGGCGGCTTTGCGGCGCAGCTTTCGGCGACCGCCATCATTGAGGCCATGAGCTTTTTCGGCGCGCCCATCAGCACGACGCACGTCATCACGAGCTCCGTGATGGGCGTCGGATCGGCAAAGCGCCTGTCGGCTGTCAAGTGGGGCAAGGCCAAGGATATCGTGCTCACATGGGTCGTCACTCTGCCGGCTTGCGCCGCCCTCGGCGCGGTTTGCTGTCTT
>JAITMX010000065.1 GCA_031290775.1 Eubacteriales Family XIII. Incertae Sedis bacterium | reverse complement strand
CCGCCTGACTGCGTTGCAAAGCCTCGCCGTACTACCAGTACGGCTACGTTTTGCGCCTTGTCAGCCGAAAAAAATCCTGCGCCAAATTTGTCCACTTTATTTTTCACCACTTCCTAAAGATCGCCGCTAAAACGTCACGACCGGTTTGATGAGATCGGCGGGCTTGTCTTTCATGAGCAGCAAGGCTTCCTCGATGTCGTCAAAGCGGCCAAAGCGGTGCGTCAGCAGCGGGCTGACGTCGAGCCTGCCGTTTACGATGAGCCGCGCGAGATATTCCATATTTTTGCGGCCTCCGGGCATCAAGCCCCCGGTCACGCGGATATGGCCCATGCCGAGCCCCCATTCGACGCGCGGGATTTTGATAAAATCGCCCGTGCCGAGATAATTGATGTTGGATACGATGCCGCCGGGCCGCACCAAACGCACTGCCTGATCGAAGGTGTCGTTGTCGCCGCCCGCGATGATGGCCTTGTCGACGGCTTTGCCGCCCATCGCGTCTTTGATCTGCTCGACGATGTCCCCGTCCTTGTAATTGACAATATCCGTTGCCCCATAGTATTTGGCGGCCTCTTGGCATTTTTTGCGCGACCCGACGCCAAAGACGCGGCCCGCGCCGCGCAGGACGCTGCCGGCCACCGCCATGAGCCCCACCGGCCCGATGCCGATGACGACGACCGTATCGCCGTACTCGACCTCGGCGTTGTTTGCGCCGTGAAAGCCCGTCGGAACCATATCTGAAAGCATGACGGCGGTTTCGGCGCCAATGGAATCCGGGAGGTGCGCGAGGTTGCCGTCGGCCTCATTTACGTGAAAATACTCGCCGAATACCCCGTCTTTCACATTGGAAAATTTCCAGCCGTTCAGCATGCCGCCGGAATGCTGCGAAAAACCCATTTGCGATTCGACGGCCTGCCAGTCCGGCGTGATTGCCGGGACGATGACCCGGTCGCCGGGCTTGAAGTCTTTCACAAGCGCGCCGACGATGACGACTTCCGCCGAAGCCTCGTGCCCGAGAATCAGGTCGTGCCGGTCCCCGATCGCGTGCTCCCACACTG
This sequence comes from Eubacteriales Family XIII. Incertae Sedis bacterium, assembly GCA_031290775.1. Classification (GTDB taxonomy): domain Bacteria; phylum Bacillota; class Clostridia; order Peptostreptococcales; family Anaerovoracaceae; genus WRMW01. Next base: position 20,241 of record JAITMX010000065.1, on the reverse strand, counting down.
TGTGCACGTCCGATGTGCAGGGCGAGAGAGCCAGCGGCCTGCAAAGCGCGTCGTTTGGGCCGACCGCAGGCGCTTCCTTTTCGATCCAGCCGATGGTGTCAAATCCAAGCATTGCCAATCCCTTAAATTTTGTCATTTGTCCCTCCATTATTATTGTAAACTGCAAATATATCTAAATTATAACCAAACCCCTGTATATAATAATCCACACCCACCGCAGTTTCAAGTACCCATCCCCCTTTTGTGCCCATCCCCCTTTTCGATTGTAACAGCTCAGACTTGCTTCGTCATTGCGAGCGAAGCGAAGCAATGACGGCGGCGTTTTCACGCAGTCAGGCTAGTCTGATGGATTGCTTCGCTTCGCTCGCAATGACGGTTAGGGTCTGAACTGTTACACGGCTTGCCGTTTTTGCTCGTTTTTACCAAGCGGCGGGTTCGCAAGCGTGGTATCATTTGTGGTATGGCTATGACTGTTTTCTTTCCGAAAAACGGCATTGAAATGGAAGCGGGCGAGGGCGAGACGCTGCTCGACGCCATCCGCGCGGCCGGGCTGCCGATCGAGGCGCTGTGTTCGGGGCGCGGCGCCTGCGGCAAGTGCCTTGTGCGCGTGGACGGCGAGCGGAGGCTTGCGTGCCGGACTTTGGCTGCGGACGGGCAGCGCGTTGAGATCTTGGCGTCCGCAGAAGGGCAGGATATCCTGACGGACAGCGGCGCGGCTTCCTGTGAAAGCCGTCCCGCCGGCGCCCGCCCGGCAGGAAGCGAAGCTGCGGGCAGGGCTTTCGGCGCCGGCGCTGCCGCATCGGGCCGGGCCGCCTTTGCGATCGATGTCGGCACGACGACGGTCGCCGTGAAGGCTGTGGATACGGGCAGCGGCAGGGAGCTCGCCGTGCGCGCGTTCACAAACCCACAGCGCGTCTACGGGGCGGATGTGCTTTCGCGCATCAACAACGCGATGGACGACGCCTCGGCGCTGTCGGGCCTCATCACGGACGCATTGGGCGCCGCCATCAAGGAGATCGCCTGCGATGGCGCGGTTTGCCCAAAGGCCGTAGACAAGGTTGTCATCGCGGGCAACACGACGATGTCCTATCTGCTGCTGGGCCTGCGCTGCCGCTCGCTGGGCCTTGCGCCCTTTGAGCCCGAGTATGCGCTCAAACCGTCCTACAGCTATCGCGAGGTTTTTAAAACGGATGGCTTGGACTGCCCTGTTTACATCTATCCCTATATCTCCGCCTTTGTCGGAGGCGACATCGTGTCCGGTCTCGTGAATATCGGGCGGCATCTCGAAACAGGGCAGGCGCCGTCTTTCATGCTTGTCGATATGGGCACGAACGGGGAGATCGCATACCGGTGCGGGGATCGCCTCATCACGACGAGTACGGCCGCGGGCCCGGCGCTCGAAGGCGGCAACATCGCCTGCGGCATGAGCGGCATGGACGGCGCAGTCCACGGGGTCCGATATGAAGCCGCAAATGGGTGCGGCGGGCGCTTTTCCGTCAAGACGATAGGCGGCGGGCCGGCTGCCGGCATTTGCGGCTCGGGCGTCATCGACCTGATGGCAACGCTTTTGGACGCGGGCTTTGTGTCGCAGAGCGGCGCGTTCACGGACGCGGCGCTCGCGATTGCCGAGGATACAGAGCCAGCGCCGGTGTTGAAACAGCTTGTGATTGCGGAAGCGGACGCGCCGGCCGGCGGCGCGCGCGTCGTATTCACGCAAAAGGACGTGCGCGAGTTTCAGCTCGCGAAAGGCGCAATCCGCGCGGGCATCGATATCCTCATAGAGGAGATGGGCGAAGCGCCCGCGATGTTTTACCTTGCCGGCGGCTTTGGCCAAAACATCAGCCTCGAGAGCGCTTTCCGCGTCGGCCTCATCCCGCGGGAAATGCGCGGGCGGATCCGCTTTGTCGGCAACACCTCGCTTGGCGGCTGCGTCGATGCGTGTGTGGGCGGCGGGTCGGACACGCCGCTGCCGTCTCTCAGGGCCGCGGGCGCCGCGCGGGAAATCAACCTCGGCGCGCACAAAAGCTTCAACGGCAAATTCATGGAAACCATGATGTTTGGCGAATGATGTCCGGAGGGCCGCAAGCCAGAGGCCCAGCAGATCGCCATTAGGGAAAACGGAGGAAGAAATGTGTGGCAAAGGAGAGCTTTTGCTCGAAAAAACCAAGGGCGCGGCGACCGTAAACCAGGCCGATTTTTTCGACCCCGATATCCTGGCCTTTACGGACGATGTGCGCCAGATGTGCGAACAAAACACCTGCGGGCGTTATGGCCGCGCGTGGAACTGCCCGCCTGTGTGCGGCACCGTCAAGGAGCTCGAAGCCGCGTGCCGGCATTATTCCAAAGGCATTTTCGTGAACACCGTCTCCCGAATCAAGGATTCTTTTGACTGGGAAGGCATGCAGGCGGGCGGGCGCGGCCTGTGCAATCTGCTCGAGGATATCCGGCGCTTCGCGCAGGAAGCGGGCATGGCGGACTACCGCATTTTCGGCGGCGGCGGGTGCTACGGCTGCAAAGACTGCTCCTACCCGGACACGCCGTGCCACCACCCCGACAAGCTCTTTACGCCGATCGAAGCCTGCGGGATCAACGTGCTGCAGGCTGCAAAAGACGCGGGGTTCAAGTATACCAACGGCCAAAACACAGTGACGTTTTTCGGCATGGTTTTGTACAACGACTGAAGGAGAAAATCAATGGAAGAAACAAAAACAAAACCCGCAAACCCCGGCCCGCTCGGCCTGCTCGGCTTCGGCATGACCACAATCCTGCTCAACCTGCACAACGCGGGCGTCATTGAGCTGTCCGCCGTGATCGCGGCGATGGGCTTTGCGCTCGGCGGGCTCGCGCAGATCATCGCGGGCATCTTTGAACTCAAGCAGGGCAACACGTTTGGCGGCACGGCGTTCACGGCCTACGGCTGTTTTTGGTGGTCGCTCATCTTTATCTGGCTGAACCCGGGCGGCAAGGTGGCCGCCGCCGACGGGAAATCGATGGGCTTTTATTTGCTGCTTTGGGGCATCTTCACGCTCTTTATGTATGTCGGCACGCTCAAGCACAATCTTGCGACACAGGTCGTGTTTTTGTCGCTGGCGATCTTGTTCTTCGGATTGGCGGCGGGCGATTTCACGGGCGCGGAGGCGGTCAGCCGCGTGGCCGGCATCATCGGGGTTTTCTGCGGGGCGTCCGCCGTTTACAATGCGATGGGCCAGGTGCTGAAAGGGGAGTACGGGCGGGAGGTGCTTCCCCTCGGATAAAAACCGCTTGCGCGGGCACGGCGGGCGTGTTATGATATTCCGCAGAAAGAAGAAGTATTCGCTTCTCACCTCGTCGGCCCCGGCAGGCAGGTAAATATCGCGGAAAGGCAGCGGCAGCGCCGCCGGGTTTTCGGGATTTGAAGCGGATGAAACATTCGCTTTTTATATTTATTGAAGGAGGTACAACATTAGCAGACCGAATAATCGGGATCCCAAAGCGAAGGGAAATCCCATCAATGGCGAAATCACATCAAATGAATTAAGGGTCGTCGACGCGAACGGCGAGCAGGCGGGCATCATGCTGCGCGAAGTCGCGCTTTCGCTTGCGGAAAGGCAAAACCTCGACCTCGTGCTGATTTCGCCAAACGCCGTTCCGCCGGTTGCAAAGGTCATGGATTACGGCAAGTACCGTTACGACCGGCAAAAGCGTGAAAAGGAAGCCAAGAAAAAGCAAAAGGTCATCGAGATCAAGGAGATACGGCTCAGTACATCCATCGAGCAGCACGATCTTGAGGTCAAAGCGTCGATGGCGAAAAAATTTCTGGAGGGCGGTGACAAGCTCAAAGTGAGTTTGCGTTTCAAGGGCAGGGAGCGCGGGCGGACGGATCGCGGGTTTGAAGTGGTGCAGCGGTTTACGGAGGCGATCAAAGAGTACGGCATGCCGGAAAAATCGCCGGCTTTTGAAGGCAGGAGCCTCATCGTGATTGTCAATCCCGTGCCGCCCAAGAAAGAGAAAGCCGGGGCGGCAACATCTGCGGACGCATCGGCAACAGTGGCGGCGGACATTCCCGCAGCCGCCCCGCCCCCGGCGGCAGCTATCCCGGCAATACCCGCACAGCAGAAAAAGGCCAAAGGGCCTTCGGACGAAATGGATCTGTAGAGGTACGCTAAAGCAATAGGAGGAAAAACCATGGCAAAAAACAAGATGAAATCACACCGCGGCGCGATGAAACGCATCCGGTTGACAGCGAGCGGCAAGGCGAAGCGGAACAAGGCCTACAAAAGCCACATTCTGAACAAAAAATCCGCGAAGCGCAAGAGGGGCCTGCGGCAGGCGACATTGCTTTCCAAAGCGGATCTCAGGCGCATCAAGCGCTCGATGGCGAAATAGTTTGGCGTATCACGGAGGTATCAAGAAATGGCAAGAGTGAAAAAGGGCGTGAACGCCCACAAAAGGCATAGGAAAATATTAAAGCAGGCGCGCGGCTTTTACGGGCAGAAAAGCAAGGTATTCCGCGCGGCCAACCCCGCAGTGCTCCGTTCGCTCGCGTCAGCTTTTGTCGGCCGCAAGCAGAAGAAGCGCGATTACAGAAAATTGTGGATTGCCCGCATCAACGCCGGCGCCCGCATCAACGGCATCAGCTACAGCAGGCTCATGGATGGGCTGAAAAAATCCGGCATCGTCATCAACCGCAAGATGCTTTCCGAAATGGCCACCAACGACGCGACCGGTTTCGCGCAGCTCTGCGACACCGCAAAAGCGGCGGCCGGCAAGTAGCCGCGCGCCGGGTGCGTTCATATGAAATGCCCATATTGCGACAATACCGATACGAAGGTTGTTGATTCCAGGCCGACCGATGAAGGCCAGGTGATCCGCCGCCGCCGCGAATGCGAGGAGTGCGGGCGCCGTTTCACGACGTACGAAAAGATCGAGGAGATCCCTCTCATCGTTGTAAAGAAAGACGGGAGCCGTCAAGCATTTGACCGTTCCAAAGTGATGAGCGGCATCATCAAGGCTTGCGAAAAACGCCCAGTCCCGATGGACGACATCGAAAAAATCGTGTCAAATGTCGAAAAAGGGCTGTCCAACCTCATGCTGAAGGAAATGGACTCTTCGATTATCGGCGAGTACGTCATTGAGCACTTGCGCGAAATCGACGATGTCGCGTACGTCCGTTTTGCTTCCGTTTACCGCCAGTTCACGGATGCCGAGAGTTTTCGCAAAGAGATCGAAAAACTCCTCGGCGATGGGAAGAAAGGCCGGCCGGCCGGAGGCGGGGCGGGCAAATGATCATTGCGATCGACGGGCCTTCGGGCGCGGGCAAGAGCACGATCGCAAAGCTGCTTGCGAAGGAGTTTGGCATCGACTATATCGACACCGGGGCGATGTACCGCGCAGTCGCCCTGAAAGTGATGGGGGCCGGCACGGACACATCCGACGCCGATGCGCTTGGTGCGCTGCTTGACGGGACAGACGTGGATTTCGCGGGCGGGCAGGTACTGCTTGACAGCGAAGATGTGTCCGGGCAGATCCGGACCCCGGAAGTTTCGATGGAAGCCTCGCGCGTTTCCGCGATACCTGCCGTACGCAAAAAGCTTGTCGCGCTGCAACGCGAAATGGGCGTGCGCAAGAGTGTTGTCATGGACGGCCGCGACATCGGCAGCAACGTGTTTCCGGGCGCGGAGCACAAATTTTTCATCACAGCTTCGCCGGAAGTGCGCGCGGAAAGGCGCCGCAAAGAGCTCGCGGGAAAAGGCGAAAACGCCAGCTTTGAAGAGGTGCTCGCGGATATCAGGAAACGGGACTGGGACGACTCGCACCGCGCGCTCAACCCGCTTGTCAAGACGGATGACGCAGTAGAGATTGGGACAGATACGCTCGGCATCGAAGCGGTATTGGGCGCAATTAAAAAATATTTACAATAATGTAAAAAAATGGTATACTATCTCTGTAAAGGAGGCAATCGTATGCCAACGATAAGGGAATTGCCGTCGGCTGAAAGGCCGCGGGAAAAGCTGTTCAGGCAGGGCTGCAAACAGTTGTCCAACATGGAATTGATCGCGTTGCTCATCGGATCCGGCACGCGGGAAGCGAACGCGATCACATTGGCCGGCCGGGTGCTCTCGGCAACAGAGTCCGGGCTTGCGACGCTGAAAGGCGCCTCGCCCGAGGAGCTGCTCTCCGTCAAGGGAATTGGGGAGGCCTCGGCCTCGCGGCTTCTCGCGGCCGCCGAGCTCGGCGCGCGCATCGCGTCGGAGCAGGCATTCGGCAGATGCCGCGTGCTCGCGCCCGAAGATGTCTATGAAATGTTCGCGGCTGAGTTTTGCGGGGAAAAGCAGGAGATCGTCACGGCGCTCCTGCTGAACGCAAGGCACGAGGTGATCGGGCGCGAAACCGTCTCGAAAGGCGGGGTCGTGAACGCGCAGGCGGATCCGCGCGATGTCTTCCGCTCTGCGGTCAAACGCGGCGCCACGGGGGTCATCGTCGTGCACAACCATCCGAGCGGCGACCCGTCGCCGAGCGACGACGATCTGGCCGCAACGGAAAAGCTTGAAAAAGCAGGGGAGCTTATCGGGGTCGTGTTGATTGACCACATCATTATCGGAAGCGGCAGGCACGTGAGCTTGCGCGCAATGAGGGCGATATCGAAATGACGAACAGAAATACGGAGTGAATCGATTTGTTTTATTTCAATAAAAAAGATATCGGCATCGACCTTGGGACGGCCAATACGCTCGTTTATGTGAAAGGGCGCGGCATCGTCCTCAACCAGCCGAGCGTCATCGCGGTCGATGCCCACGCCAAGCGTATTTTGGCGGTCGGCGCCGAGGCAAAAAAGATGATCGGCAAGGCGCCGAAGCATATCAAAGTCATCCGCCCGCTTGAGGATGGCGTCATTTCAAATTTTGAAATGACTGCGGAGATGCTGCGCGAGTACCTGTCGAAAGTGCTCGACGCGGTTTCAAAACTTTCCAGGATCCGTGTTGTCATCGGTGTGCCTTCCGGCGTCACAGAGGTTGAAAAGCGCGCGGTTGAGGAGGTCGTACGGCAGATGGGCGCGAAAGATGTGTACATCCTCGAAGAGCCGATGGCGGCTGCGATCGGGTGCGGGCTGCCGATCGACGGGCCGGTGGGCTGTATGGTCGCGGATATCGGCGGCGGCACATCGGACATCGCGATCATCGCGCTCGAGGGCATTGTCACAAGCACATCGCTCAGGCACGCCGGCGACAAGCTCAACGAGTCCATCATCGCCTATGTCCGAAGAAATTTTGAATTGATCATCGGGGAAAGCATGGCCGAGGAAATCAAGATCCATCTCGGCTGCGCAATCCGCGACCCGAAGGACGAGTGGTTTCGCACCGAAGAGTTCAACGCGAGCGGGCGCGACATTGTCACCGGTTTGCCGCGCACCTATGCGCTCACGCCGGCCGATGTATACGACGCGCTCGCGGAGCCGATCAGCGTCATCATCGACGGCGTCAAGCTGACGCTGGAAAACGCCCCGCCCGCGATATCTGCGGACATTGCCGGGACCGGTATCGTGCTGACGGGCGGCGGCGCGCTCATACGGGGGCTCGATACGCTCATCGAAAGGGAGACCGGCATTACGGCCAGAGTCGCGCCCAACGCGCTTGAAGCTGTCGCGGAGGGGACAGGCACGAGCCTCGCCAACATCGACAAACTCGAGCGCTACGCGAGCCGCAACAAGCGGTAGCGGGCAAGCCCATGAAATGGATCGCTGACCATCCGAGATTTTCCGCAGTGGCGATCGCCATTGCGGCGCTCTTCGTCTTGGTCTTTGCGTCAAGCCAGCTCAGCCGGTATGACACGGCAGCAGGGCGCACGGCCGGCGCGGTGATTGCCGCCATACAAAAACCCTTTGTGGCCGGAATAGACTATCTCGGCGGAAAATTCAACGCAGCGTTTACGGACGAGGCGCTCCGCGCCGAAAACGAGGCGCTGAAAGAAAGGACGGCGCGCCTTGAGGATGAGCTTGCAAAAAACCGTCTTGACGCGGCCGAGCTTGAAGAGCTGCGGCAGCTTAAAGGCGCGCTCGGGGCCGACGCGCCGCGCGGCGAATATACGCTGAAGGCCGCGAGCATCCTCGCGTTTGAAGGCTCGGATATCTTCAATATCTTCACGATTGATGTCGGAACGGAAAAAGGCGCCTTGCGCGACACGGTCGTGATTGCGCAAGGCGGCCTCGTCGGGCGCGTACTGGAAGCAAACGCGCTTTCGTCAAAGGTCGTGGCGATTATTGACGAAAACAACAAAATCGGCTTTCAGATCGAGGGCCGGCCTACGGAGCTCGGCATCTGCTCCGGCGACGGCAACGGGGGGCTTGCGGGCGAGATGCTCGATGACAAGGCCGATATACACGTGGGCGACCGCATTGTGACAAGCGGGATCGGCGGCATCTATCCGGCGGGCATCGTCATCGGGACGGTGACTTCGGCCGAATTTGCCAAGGAAAGCTCGCTGCTTCATGTCGGGATCGAGCCGGCCGTCAATTTCAAAGGGATCAAAAAGGTGGCGCTTTTGCTATGAATTACGCAAAGGCCGCCATCCTCTTTTTTGCCTGCTGGCTTGTCCAGACGACGCTGCTTGGGCGGGTCTGGCCTTTTGGGGCCGCGCCAAATCTGCTGCTCTGCGCGGTGGTCTGCTTCGCTTGGCTTTACGATGCCGGCTATGGGCTCATTTACGGGATCGTTTTTGGGCTGTTGCTCGATATTTCGGTGCAAGCGCTCGTTGGCGCCAGCGCGCTGACGTTCGTCTTATGCTGCATCCCGGCTTTTGCGCTGCGCAGGGTGTTCAATCCCGAGCGGGCATTGCCTGCTGTGCTTTCCGCCCTCATCGCAACGCCGATCTACGTCTTTGGCTTCTGGGGCATATACCATCTTTGCGGCGCGCCTGCGGGTATTTTGCCCGCAGCCCAAACGCTGCCGGCGCTGCTCATTGCGCAGGTCCTGGTCTGCCTGGCCTTGCATCTCCTGCTCGTGCGTACTATTATCAAACACAGAAGGGATCGCCGCTATATCGGCGGCGTCCTCTGAGGCGAGGCTATGGGCAAGCTGATTTTTATTTCATCGGGGAAAGGGGGCGTCGGCAAATCCGTGTTTGCCGCCAATCTCGGCGCGACGCTCGGCGAGCGCGGCCTGCGCGTCTGCCTTGTGGATATGAACATCGGCCTGCGCAATCTCGATATCTATGTGGGGCTCGAAAACGCGGTCGTCTTTGACGCTTGCGATGTGCTGAACGGCATCGTCCCGATTTCGAAAGCGCTCGTCCGCGACAAGCGCCTGCAGCAGACATGGCTGCTCGCGACGACCCAGCGCAAAGAAAAATTTACGGCGGGCGAAACGGAAGTCCGCGAGCTCTACAAAAAATTGAGGGCACGTTTTGATTTCGTGATTGTCGACGGCCCCGCAGGCGTCAACAATGAGCTTCGCATAGCGTCCGCCGGCGTTGACCTTGCGGTCATCATCACGACGCCCGAATACGTTTCCCTGCGCGATGCGGACATGATGGACCAGACGCTGCGTTCGCGCGGCGTTGCAAGACGCGTTTATATTGTAAACAAGGTCAACAAAGACCATATGGGCCTGGGCATCCTGCCGAGCGTTGAGGCCATTGCTGGCATCATGAAGATACCGCTGCTCGGCGTCGTGCAATACGATGACGCGATCCATCTCGCGGCCAACCGCGGCGTGCCCATCGTCCTGCAAAAAGGAAACTATATCGAGCGGAATTTCGGAAAAATCGCCGACCGCCTGATGTCGTACTGATTATTTTTCGAGCCGCCCGTCTACGATTTGCAAGCCGTGCTCAAACATCCCTTTGTTGCCGAGCAGATCCATGATATCGCCTTCGGTCGGATAATAGACATGGAGTTTCAGGCCTTTTTCTTTGATGGGGCTTTCATTGAGGCGCAGGCTCATAGAGCCGTCCTCGGTTTCGATCAATACATCGTCCTCTTCGAGTTTGATGGCCTTGACGCCGATGACGGCATAGTGCAGTTTGTTCTCAGCGTTTCTGAACTCGACGACGAGCATTTCCTTCATTTTGCATCTCCTTTTTGGCCGCTGCCCTTTCACATTCCTGACATATATAATATCAAATTTTCACGCGATTTTGTATATTTCGTCAGGGCCCGGCGCGGCGACTTTTTCACGCCCGCCGTTTTTTTGGATCAACATGACGCCTGCGTCCCGCTCGGCGATACGGCCGATCACGCTCGCGTCGGCGCCGGCCCGCGCGAAAGCGTCAAACAGGGCGGCGCGCTTTTCTTCCGCAATCACGATGAGCATGGAGCCGCTTGAGATGAGCCTCATCGGGTCGAGCCCGAGCGCTGCGCAAATCTTCAGTGTCACCGCATCAAAGGGCAGGGCCGCCGCCGCGATTTCGGCGCCGACGCCCGCCCGCGCGCAGACTTCCCAAACCGCGCCGAGCACACCGCCTTCTGTGATGTCGTGCATGGCGCGGGCGCCGACACGCCCTGCGGCCACGCCTTCTTTCACGACGCTGATTTTGCCGAGCATCGCCACTGCCCTTGCGTGTTCCTCATCCGTCAAGACCGAACGCAGCTCTTCCGCGCAGCGTTCGGCGGCGATGGCCGTCCCCTCAAGCGCAAGCTGTTTTGTCACGATGATGAGATCGCCCAGGGCAGGGCGCCCCGCGCTGTGCTTTGAATTGCCCGCCGCCGCCCGCCCGACCGCCGTCGCGGAAACGAGCGGCTGCGTGACCGCATCCGTGATCTCTGTATGGCCGCCGACAATTTGGATGCCGAGCGCTTTCGCGGCTTCGTCCGCCTGCCGCGCGATTTCTGCGATTTCTGCTTCTGTCACCGTTTCGGGCAAAAGCAGCGTCAGCAGGATAGCAAGCGGTTGGGCGCCGCTTGCAGCGATGTCGTTGCAGGAGATATGCACAGCCAGCGTACCGATGCGCTCTGCGGTTGCGGTGATCGGGTCGGTCGACAGCACGCACTCGTACGGCCCAAAATCGAGTATGGCGCAGTCTTCCCCAATGCCGGCCCCCGTGATCACCTCTTCGCGCGGCGCGCCCGTTCGCCCGAGCACGAGGCGCCGGAGCGTTTCATTGTCGAGTTTGCCTTTTTCCATGGCCATTTTAAGCCAGTGCCTCCTTTGGCAAATACTTGCGCAATTCGGCCAATACCTCATCAAAATTCAAAGGCTTCCCGACATGGCCGTTCATCCCGGCCGCGAGGCATTTTTCGATATCCTCGCGAAAAACGTTTGCCGTCATGGCAACGATAGGGATCTCTTTTGCCTGCGGGAAATCCATGGCCCGAATGAGCCCGGCAGCCTCGTACCCGTCCATTTCCGGCATCTGCAAATCCATGAAGATCAAATCGTAGGCATCGGGGTTTTCACGGAACAGGCGAACCGCCTCTACGCCGTTTTCGGCGCAATCGATGACGAGCTTTGTGGGCTCCAGAAGGGCAAGCACGATCTCCCTGTTGATGTCCACATCCTCTGCCAGGATAACGCGCCGGCCCGCAAAATCGTCGGCCTCTTCCGTTTTCGAAACGTCTGCGGTCAATTGGCGGATTCCGAGGCTTTCATTGATGCAATCCATAATGGAAGAAGGGAAGAGGGGCTTGGGAATGAACCCGTCGATGCCATCGCCGGCGGCCACGTCTTTGATCGCATCCCAGTCCGCCGCATAGCTCATGATGACAATGGCATGCTCCGCATCGCGCTCTTTGATGCTCCGCGCGAGCTCTATGCCGTTCATGCCGTGGGGCATCTCCAGATCGAGGAAGTATAGGTTGTAAAGGCCGGCCTCATCGATCCGGGCGAGGGCGGATTCACCGTCCGCCGCAGTATCGCAGGCGATATTGAAACGCTTTGCGACATCCGCGAAGTACCTCAGGACATCCGGTGCGTCGTCTACCGCGAGCAGGCGGATATGGTCGTAGACCCCATGCCTCCCCGCGCTGCGGCGTTGTTGCGCGCCGCGCCGCATCTGCACGGTAAAGGTAAAGACGGAACCTTTCCCCAGCTCGGACGCCACGCTGATTTCCCCGCCCATCATCTCTACGATGCGTTTGGATATTGCAAGGCCGAGGCCCGTGCCCCCAAACTTGCGGGTGGTATTGCTTTCCGCCTGTTCGAAAGATGTAAACAAACGGGATTTTTGCTCCTCGTTGATGCCGATGCCGGTGTCGCTCACCGCAATTTCAAGTGTGCAAAGCCCCGCTTCTTCATGCAGCAGCTCCGCGTCCAAGGCGATAGAGCCGTTTTCCGGTGTGAATTTGACCGCGTTTCCGATCAGGTTTGTAATCACCTGGGCCAGCCGCTGGTCGTCTCCGACCAGCGCGGGCGGGACTGATTTGCCGATGCGGACGGCAAGTTTCTGATGCCGCTCATCCACGCGAAACATGATGACATTCACCACGCGCTGCAGCATCTCTTCAAAATCAAAATCTGCGGGCGAGAGTTCGAGTTTGTTCGCCTCGATTTTTGACATATCCAGAATATCGTTGATTACGCCCAGAAGATGCGTGGATGCGTCATCGATCTTCTCGAAGCAATAATCTTTTTTTTCGATGCCTTCCGCCGTTTTGCCGATGGACGTCATCCCGATGACAGCATTCAGCGGCGTCCTGATCTCGTGACTCATATTCGCCAGGAAGTCGCTCTTGGCCCGCGCGCTGGACAGGGCGTCCTCCCGCGCCTGCACAAGGTTTTTTGTCATTTCGTCGCGCAGGATGGCATTGGCCATCAAAAGGCCGCCGGAACGCAGGATATCAATCTCGTCGTCGGTGAAAATGCGTTCGCCTGTACAGTCGGCAAAGCTGACAAAGCCCCAAAAACGATTGTTCAAATGGATTGGCGTCACGAGCATCGATCGGATTCCATATGGCCGCAGCCAATCCTGTGCCGCAGGGGAGAGGCGGCGAAGCGGGCCGTTCACGCACCGCCCTTTGGAAAGCGTATCTTCCCAGTCTGGGATCGTGTCCGCATATGAAAAAGTCGTATGTTCGCTTTGCAGCTCCGCCAGCGAAACATTCTTTTCCCATGTATAGGACAGCGTATAGCACAAGGCTTCCCCCTCGGCCCTGTTTTTCCAGATGTACAAACGGTCTGCATCAGCGCCGCGCCCCAATACATCCATGCCGTCCCATAACATTTTTTCGAAAAGCTTGATGTCCGAGGTAAGCAGGATCGACGATACGTTATTGATTACTTGCAGCAATTCGTCCTGTTTGGCAATCTCGGCGCCGGATATTTCCGCTTTCTGCTTTTCGAAGGTGTAGATCTTGTTTTGGAATACGATCACAAAGCCGACGAAAAAACCGGTCACGAGCAGGGATTGCAAGTGGTCGACATATCGTTGGAACATATTCAGCGGGGTCACCAATTCGGGAAAGCGGATGCTGATATAGTAGCACACGATGATCACCGCGACCGTTGTGCACAGGAGAACGACACGGGTCTTGCCGCGAAGGAGCAGGAAGACCAGGATAGCTTCCAAGGCAAAGTATGCCGTCATGCCGCTGTCGATCCCTCCGTTTGTAAAGAACACGAGGGGAAACAAGATATGGTTGAGCCCGATCAGTATCAGGATTGTGCCGATCCGGTGCAGATTGTATTTGTTCGCGAAGACCATCAGCGCGATGATCAGCACAGCCATGACAATCATGACAAGAATCGTGATGAAAGGCACCTGTTCGATGATGCGGGCAATGGTAGCGCAAATCGCCGCCATCAGGCCGAAAAGGCAAACAAGGTTCAGGATTCGGGCATCGAGCCCCATTTCCTCCGACAGGATGTACTTGTAAACCAAATTTTTAGATTTTTGAATCATAATCGTTATTGTACCATAATCACGCGGCGTGTGGCATCAACGCAAGGGCCGGATTGCCCACGTCGCTGCGCCCCTCGCAGCGCTGCTGTTCACAGCCCGGCAGTTCTTGTTTTTAAGAATCGTTAAAGATTTGTTCTGTATTTTTAGGCTATGCTTTATACATGCCCATGTTCAGGAACAGATGCTTTCGGCGCTGGCGCGGCCAGGGAAAGGGAATATTAATGAAGTGGAAACGCGATGCCGGCATCGCTTTTGCCATCGCAGCCGGCCTGCTGTTTTCTGCAGGCTGCGGAGCCACGGACGCATCCCCGGAGCCGGAAGGCGGCGGCGCGGCGAGCGCGGCTGTGGCAGCTGTGGCGGCGTATGTCTCCTATGAATTCAGCGATGAAGATACGGACAGCAGCTTTTCGGGGCAGGGCGCGTCAACCATCGCGTTTGACGGGGACCGCGCAACGATAAACGGCGCCGGCGTTTCGTCGGCCGGAGGCGTCGTGACCGTCAGCAGCGCGGGCACCTACGTTTTTTCCGGCGAAACGGACGATGGGCAAATTGTCGTTTACGTCGGCAAAAACGACGTTGTGCGCCTCGTGCTGGACAACCTTTCCATTGCCTGCCCGGACGGCCCCCCGATCTACTCGATGCGGGCCGGAAAGACGGTGGTCGTGCTTGCCGAGGGGTCGCACAATACAGTGCGCGACGCGGCGTCCTACACACAGACGGACGAGGACGGAGAGCCCGACGCGGCAATCTTTTCGAAGGACAGCCTGACGATCACGGGCGCGGGCGCATTGTCCGTGGAGGCATCCCGCCTCGATGGCATTTGTTCCAAGGATGTGCTTGCCATCACGGGCGGGACGATCGACGTGAGGGCTGTGGATGACGGTTTGCGCGGGACGGACGGCGTTGCGATATCGGATGGCGCCCTCACGGTACGCGCGGGCGGGCAGGGTATTAAATCCACAAAATACGAAGAAGACGAGAACGGGGAATTGACAGAGGGGTTTCTCCTGATCCAAGGCGGCGCGATCGACATCCCGGAATGTTTTGAGGGTCTGGAAGCGCCGCGCATCCAGATCGACGGCGGCGACATAGACATCGCGGCAAGCGACGACGGGATCAACGGGGCGGGCAGTGCGGCCGATGGCGGAACCGCCGGCGCGGGTACGGCAGGGCAGATCCCCGGCACCCGGCCCGGCGGGCAGGAGTGGGATAAAGCAAGGCCGGGGGGCGAGGCGGCACAAGGCGCGGGCGGCGCGCCAGGCAGGCCGGGGATGGACGCGGGCGATGTGCCGGACAGGGCGGTCATGGACGCGGGCGATGTGCCGGGTGTGGAAGCGGGCGATGTGCCGGACAGGGCGGTCATGGACGCGGGCGATGTGCCGGGTGTGGACGCGGGCGGCGCGCCGCCCGCGCAAGCCATGAACCCCGCGCAGGGCATGGCCGGCGGCGGCGGGTTTGGCGAGATGGCGCAGAGCGGCGTATTCCTGCGCGTCACGGGCGGGACGCTTGACGTCAGCGGCGGCAAAGACGGGATCGACATCAATGGCGATATCTATATAGGTGGCGGCAAAATCATGATCAGCGGGCAGTCGCAAGGCATGGAGGGCGCGATCGATTTGGACGGGACGCTCGTAATCACGGGCGGCGATTTGATTACTGCCGGCAGCGTGACAGCGCCGGGCGCCGCGTCGGCGCAGAATACGCTGGTATTCTCTTATTCGGGGCAGCACACGGCTATGAGCCTGATTGAGCTGAAAGACGGGAGCGGCGAGGCGTTGCTTGCGTACGAGAGCCGTATCGGGTTCAGCGTCTCGGCGTTCTCCTCGCCGGGTTTGAAAGACGGCGAAACCTACGCGGTTTGCATAGACGGGGAAAAACTGGCAGATGTCACGCTTTCGGGCGCGACCACGTCGATTGCGCAGGATGGCGGGGGCTATGCGGCCGGCGGCGCGGCCGGCGGGAGCGGGCGCGGCGGCGGCGGGTGGGGCGGCGCACCCGCCGCAGGCCGTCTGCTTCCAGAGGCAGGGGGGATTGCAGATGCGGCATGAATACAAGCACCGGATCAACTGGATGGACTATACGATTCTGGCATCAAGGCTTCGTGGCGTGCTTTCGCGGGACAGCCACGCGGGCGCGTCTGGCATGTATCGCGTGCGCAGCCTGTACTTTGATACGCCAGGCGACCGCGCCTTGCGGGACAAGATATCCTGCACGGACAGGCGTGAGAAATTTCGCATACGGCGTTATCCCGGCAGCGCGCAAGCGTACATCGCCTTGGAAAAGAAGATCAAGATACACGGGCTGTGCCACAAAACAGCCGTTCTGCTGACAGCGGCCGAGTGCAGCGATATTATTGCCGGGCATGATATCGCTTGGATGGCCGGGGACGACAGGCCCTTGGTCGTGGAGCTTTACAGCAAGATGCGGGGGGCGCTGCTGCGGCCCAAGACCATCATCGAGTACGCGCGGGAGCCTTTTGTGTACGCGGCGGGAAATGTGCGCGTGACGTTTGACACGGACATCCACACGGGATTGTTTTCGCGGGACTTGCTGAATGACAGGGCGCCGCTTGTGCCGGCGGGCGACGAGATCGTCCTGCTGGAAGTCAAATACGACAAATACATCCCCGAGTTCATTGTGGACTTGCTCAGGATCGAGGGGCGGCGCACGGCGGCGTGTTCCAAATACGCAATCGGGCGGGTGTATGGATAGCGGAATGATCGCGGAATAATGGACAGCAGCAGCGGAAAGGAGAAAGCCAAATGACTTTCAATGACATCTTCAAATCAAAATTTCTCGACAATCTCAACAGCACAAGCGTCCCGGACACGATTCTCGCGCTCGTGCTGGCATGTGTGCTCGGCTTCCTGATTTTCTTTGTGTACAAAAAGACATTTCGCGGTGTGATGTACCAGTCGAGCTTCGGCGTGACGCTCATCGCGCTGACGCTGATTTCGACCCTTGTGATCCTGGCGGTATCGAGCAACATCGTCCTGTCGCTGGGCATGGTGGGCGCGCTGTCCGTTGTACGGTTTCGCGCCGCCATCAAGGACCCGCTCGACCTGGCCTTCCTATTTTGGGCGATTGCGGTCGGCATTGTCCTCGCCGCCGGGATGATCCCGCTTGCCGTGATTGCCAGCGCAATCATCAGCGCCGTGCTGCTCTTGTTTGCCTCGCGCCGTTCGCCGCGCAGCGATCCTTATATCCTCGTCGTCGCTTGCGCGGACCGGGAGGCGGAAAGCGCGGTGGATGGGGCGCTCGCCGCAGCGGTCAAAAAGAGGCAGGTAAAAAGCAAGACCGTGACGCCGGACATGATAGAGCTCAACTACGAGATCCGGCTTCTTTCCGATGACACGGCGTTCCTCAACCATCTTGCGGATATGCCCGGCGTAAAGAACGCCGTTCTTGTCAGCTACAACGGGGACTATACCGGCTGAACAGGGGGCTGGGCGCGCCTATGGGGCTCTCGTCCATAGGCGCGCTCTCAGCCATAGGCTTTTCGGAACAGGCCAAGATAATCCTTTGCCGCGATTTCCCTTGGGTTGCTCGGCGTGGAGACATTTTTTTCGGCAGCATCGGCAAGCGCCTCAAAATCCGCAGGGTCAATCCCCTCGACATCTTTCATCTTCGGGATCCCAACATCCTCGCAGAGCTTCCGGAGCGCCGCAACGCCGGCGGCGGCAGCCTCTGCCAAATCTTTCCCATCGATATTCACGCCCAGGGCCTTTGCGGCCAAGGCATGCTTCACGGGATCGGACGGAATATTGTACTCCGTAACGATTGGCAGGAACAGCGCGTTCGCCACGCCGTGGGGCGTATCGTATCTGCCGCCGAGCGCTTCGGCCATGCAGTGGACTGCCGCCACATCGGCATATCCAAACGCGATGCCCGCGATCGTGCTGCCGAGCATCATGCCGGTGCAGGAATCGATATCGGGCGAAGATACCGCTTTGCGCAGATTTCTGGCAATCAGGTCGATTGCGTAAAGCGCGTAAGCGTCCGTATGCGGCGTCGCCACTTTGCAGGTATATGCCTCGACTGCGTGCGTCATCGCATCGATGCCGGTAGCCGCCATGATGTGCGAAGGGAGTTTGAGCAGCACTGCGGGATCGATCAGCGCCACTTTTGCCGCCGCCTTCGGGTCAAAGATGTTCAGCTTGACATGGGTCGCCGTATCCGTAATCACGGCAAACGGCGTGACCTCGCTGCCGGTCCCCGCTGTCGTCGGGATGGCGATCAGCGGCGTGATTTCCCGTTCCAAAAGCTGGAATCCGCACCAGTCCTGCACTGTCTTGCCGTTTGTCAGCAAGGTCCCGATCGCTTTGGCCGTATCCATCGAGCTGCCGCCGCCCACGGCGACCAGCACATCGACGCCCGCTTCTTTTGCGATTTGATATCCCGCCTCGCAATGGATGTCCCGCGGATTGGGGACGACTTGGTCAAAAACGATGAAAGGAAGCCCCTCTTTCTTCAGGCTTTCCTCGGCGGCTTTCGTCAGGCCCGCCGCAATAACGCCTTTGTCCGCGACCAGCATGACCTTTGTCGCGCCCAGCGCCTTTGCTTCCTTGCCTGTTTTTTCAATGGCCCCCCCGCCGAACTCGATGCGCGTCGGCAGGGCAAATGAATAAGTTGACAGCGTCATAAAAATCCCTCCTCAAACAGCTTTTCTTGATTCAAGCCACTCCGCGACTGCCTCGTCCCATACGGGCAGGTATTCGGATCGCTCCCTGATGTCTTTTGCAAGGTCTTCGATCGGCATTTTCCCCATGATCTTGATCTTGTGTGTTTTCATCCAAATGATGGAGTAAACTGCGACGACGGCCATGCAGACACCGGCATAGAGCCAGTAGTCAGGCAATGTGTAAATTGCGTAGCCCACCCCAAGGATGCCGATCGGCAAGGTGATCCACGCTGCCGGCGCGCGCCAAAGCCGCGGGAAATCCGGATATTTTTTCCGGAGGACAAGCACATCGATCATGGCAATCGCATAAGAGATCATCCATGTGATGCAGGCCGTCATGATGAATGTCAGCACAAGGTCAACATTCGCGCCGTTGATGGTGATGTAAACGACTGTAAGCAAGATCAGGATTGCCGTAAAAATCAGCCCGGGAATCGGCGTTCTGTATTTCGGGTGGATTTTCCCGAAAATGAGCGGGACCAGATGCTCCCTCGACATCCCGTACAGCATCCGCGGAAGCGCGGCGCAGTAGGCATTCGCTGTCGTAAAGGACGCGGCAATCGTAAGGATGCTCATGATGATGCCGCCGGCAAACCCAAGCATGCCCCGCGCCGCCTCGACATGGGGGATCGCCGAGGTGCCCATGACTTCAAGCGGCGTATAGCGTACTGCGGCAAAGACAAAAATGATATCGATCGCATATATTGTGATCAAGCCGACGATCAAGCCATAAGGGATGTTCCGGTAGGGCTTTAGGTTTTCTTCCGCCATCGGGCAGGCAAACTCAAACCCGATGAAAAACCAAATGGCAACGCCTACGGAGCCCATCACTGCCCCGATGCCGCCTGTGGGCAGAAGGCCAAGCCCCCCCCCGATGGAAGCGTCGGCGCCAAACGGCTCGCCGGCGCCGGCAAAACCCGCCACGGCCAAGGCGGCAAACACGATCATCATCGTGATGGTCACGATGGCTTCCGCCCTCCCATAAAACTCAACCCCGAATACATTGATGAGCAAGATTATTGCCAGCAATGCCAATGTTACGACCGGCTGCGGGATGCCGACCAAGGACTCCATCGACAGCCCGCCCATCACAAGCTGCGTGCCGCCGTCACAGGCAATGAGCAAAACATATCCGGACAGCAGCGCAAATGTGCTCCAAAAGCGGCCGAGCGCCGGCATCGTATAGTCCGAGATCATCCCGCCGCCGGGCAGCATCGCCGTCAATTCGCCATAAGCAAAAGCCGCGGCCATCATGGGGACAAGCGCAATCGCCGCCGCGATGAAAGTCGCATTGCCTGAGATGGCGCCGACATTGCCGACCGAAAACATTGCCGTCCCGGACACGACGAGGCCGACCGCTGCGCCATACGCGGGTGCAAAACCGAGTACGCGTTTTAGCTTTCTTCCGTCATTGAGATTTGTCTCGCCCATTATGGCATCTCCTCCAATCTGACCGCTGTTGGCACAAAAACAAAAATGCCATCCGCCAAATATCCAAAATATCTGTGCAACGACACTATAATATCTTCAAAACAATAAAAAGTAAAGCGCTCTCGCAAATAGCGTGCAATCGGGCCAAACAGTTAGTTACAGTTCACACCCAAACCGTCAAGGACTGTCAGCCGTAGCTTGGCGGCTAAAGCCGCGCAAGCCTGGCAGACGTGGTACGACGGAGCTAAAGCTCCTGTACCACTGTCATTGCGAGGGTGCGCAGCAACCGAAGCAATCCATTATCCACTGGATTGCTTCGC
>JAITMX010000144.1 GCA_031290775.1 Eubacteriales Family XIII. Incertae Sedis bacterium | reverse complement strand
TCTGCGCCATAATCTGAAAGGAGCTTGTACGCGCTGATGCCAAAGACGATGGCGCATACCGCTATCAGAACACTCGTGATTCCTTTTTTCAAAGAATGGCCTCCAACCTTTCCTCGATTTTGTCATAGCCAAATGCGGTCACCTGCTCACCGATCCATTTGACAAGCTCTCCGTTTTTTTCATATTCGTATTTTTCGAGTTCTTTAAGGGCATCCTGCATTTTGTCGACATCGAAATCGCGGCTTGCCTGAAGCATCGCAGCAAGCACGGCCCTGTCGGGTTCCGGCGCTTTTTGCGCATTGCCCGCACCGGCGCCGACCTCGTCGAGCAACGCCTGGAGTTTGGCAACCAAGGCGTTCACGGCCGCGATAAAGGGGGCATTGCCAACCAAAGTCTTCTCATACGCGCCCGCCTTTGAAGAAAATTCGAGTTCTTTGGCCATGTCGCCTTCTTTGTTTGCGCTGATCCCGTAGCAACTGCCCTTGATGCCATGGACTTCGATCGAATAATCCGCGAGCGTCTCCGGCGCAAGGCCCGCGAGCGTGTCCAAATGGGCGCCGATATTGTCAACGAAGGTCTTGATGATTTTGATATAGAGTTTTGGATTGCCGCCAAAACGCGCCACGCCGGCCATGAGATCCAAGCCTGTAATATCGGTAGCGGAAAAAATCGCCATCATTCTTTCTTTTTCGTCCATAGCAGCCTCCCCATTGCTTGATTTGCCCTACTCCCGGCCGATACCGGCCCGGATGTTTTCAAAATCTTTTTCATGCCGCTTGACGACCTCAATCAAGTATGGGTCGAAATGCGAACCTGCGTCCTCATACAGGATGCGAAAAGCGTCTTCGTTCGAAAACGCATTTTTGTAAGGCCGCTCGCTCGTCAACGCGTCAAATACATCCGCGATAGCGGTGATGCGCGCACTGAGCGGAATGTCCTCGCCGACAAGTTTTCTCGGATAGCCGGAGCCGTTCCATTTTTCATGGTGGGCGTACGCGATGTTGCGCGCTTCGCGCAGGAGATCGTCGTCGCCGAGCTTGTCAACCGCATCATCAAGCAGCTGCGCACCGTGTATGGGATGCGTCTTGATGATGTCAAACTCTTCCGGAGTCAATTTGCCAGGCTTCAGCAGTACGCCGTCCGGCATCGCGACTTTGCCGATGTCGTGGAGTTTTGCAGCCTCTACGATATCCTGGGCGCGCAACACCGTCAGTTCGTAGCCCGCTTTCGGGTTTTGCACAAGATCTTCCGCGACAATGCGTACATAGTTTGTCGTGCGGTTGATGTGTTCGCCCGTATCGTGGTCGCGCAAATCGCCGGCCCTCGCGAGCAAGTCAAGCGTAATCTTTTCCCTTTCAAGGAGTTTCGTATTTGCCAGCCGCAATTCTTCCGTACGGGCCGCGACAAGCTGCGTGAGTTCGTTGCGGTAATCCTGAAGCTCAATCTGCAGCGATACGCGCTTGGCAAGCGACCTGTCCTTGATCGGCTTGAGCAGATAGTCCATCGCGCCGTTTGCGAGCGCGTTCACTTCGTCGTCGCCGTCAACGGAACCCGTCAGGAAAATCACGGGGATCGACTTGTAGTCCGCCGTGTCATGAAGTTTCGCAAGGACTTCAAAGCCCGACATCCCGCCCGGCATATTGCAGTCGAGCAAAATCAAATCGACCGGATGGGCCTCGAGAAACTTCAGCGCAGCCTCGCCTGAAGTAAAGGGGCGGATTGTGTATCCATCCTTCAGTATGCTCATGATCTGATTCAGTATGATCGGATCGTCGTCGATCGCCAGTATTGTTTTTCTTTCGTCTTCGCTCATATTCCCTCTTTGCTGCAACACCCGAAAATGACATTGTAAATTATTTCATAAAATTCGCAACTCCCCGATTGCCCACTGCATTACAATTCAATGCGTTTGATTGCAATCATAATATCACATTCTAGACACATATTTCGATAAAAATTTACCGATAATTATTATACACGAATAAACGGCAATACGAAGTAACTGCTCAGACTTGCCTCGTCATTGCGAGCGAAGCGAAGCAATCCAGCGGATAATGGATTGCCGCGGTCGCTGCGCTCCCTCGCAATGACGGCATTCCGGCAAGTGTCTGGGTTGTTACAATACGAAAACAAAAACTGGGGGATAAAATAATGTCGGAGTTGCGGAAGATTTTGGCCAGCGAGTGCCTTTGCGGGGACCGCGTCGTGCGCTACGACGGCGGGCGCGTGCCGTTGGCCCATCCTGTTTTCATCCAATGGAAAGAAGAGGGGCGGATCGTGCCGATTTGCCCGGAGGTGTTCGGCGGCCTGCCGACGCCCCGGCCCGATTCGCAGCGCAGGGGCGGCGGCGTTTTCACAGGCGCGGGCGACGATGTCACGTCATGGTACGCGAAAGGCGCCGAGGAAGCGCTGCGGCTTGCGCGCGAGCACGACGTCGCGTTTGCGGTCCTGAAAGAGGGCAGCCCGTCCTGCGGCAGCAAGCAAATCTATGACGGCAGCTTTTCCGGCAAAAAAATACCCGGCAACGGCCTCGCCGCCGAGTATCTGAAAAACGCGGGCTTTACGGTCTTTGACGAGGACGAGATCGCGGAAGCCGCCGCCCTGCTCGCAAAGCTCGAGGCAGGGTAAAAGCGGAATCAGGCGCGGGCCTGAATCAATCAGCGCCCCCCGCGTATTTTTCCCGAAGCCGGCCCGGCGCGAGGGCGCCGTCTTCCGTGACGATGGCCGTGATGAGCGAGGCATCCGTCACGTCGAACGCGGGGTTGTATACATCGGCATCGGCAGGGGCCATGCGCGTTTTGTACCACATCTCCGTCACTTCCGCGGCCGGCCGCTGCTCGATGACGATGCCGGCGCCGTCCGGCGTGGACATATCGAGCGTCGACGAAGGCGCGCAGATATAAAAAGGGACGCCATAGTGTTTTGCGATGATCGCAACGCCGGACGTGCCGATCTTGTTCGCCGAATCGCCATTGGCGGCGACGCGGTCGCATCCCGTAAAGACGGCGTCCACCTTGCCCGCTTTCATGAGCGAGGAAACCATATTGTCGCAGATGACCGTCGGGCGCATGCCGGCCGCCGCCAGTTCAAAAGCCGTCAGGCGCGCGCCCTGGAGCAGCGGGCGCGTTTCGTCGCAGTAGATTTTGAAACCGTAGCCTTTCTCGTGGCCCAGATACATAACGGACGTGGCGGTCCCGTACTCGACCGTGGCAAGCCGTCCCGCGTTGCAATGCGTGAGCAGGCCCATGCCGGGCTTCAAAAGCCCAAGGGCGTGCTCGCCGATCGCCTTGCAGATGGCGATGTCCCCATCCCGGATCGCGAGCGCCTCTTTCAGCAGCGCGGCTTTGATATCGGCAACCGAAAGCGCCGCCGCCAAAGCGCCGCCAAGGGCGCGCTTCATGCGGCCGATCGCCCAAAACAGGTTGACGGCCGTCGGCCTTGCGGTCGCCAGATAGCCCGCCGCCTCGCCAAACCTTTTCTCAAATACGCGCGGGTCGTCTGTGGCGACGGCGCTGCCCGCCAAATAGACGGCGAAAGCGGCCGTCACGCCGATCGCCGGCGCGCCGCGCACGCGCAGCACATTGATGGCCTCCCAGATATCCTCTATTTTTGACAGCCGCAGGAGTTTGACTTCCCCCGGCAGGAGCGTCTGGTCGATGATGACGATCTCCCCCGCCGCCTCGTCCAGCGCGACCGTCGGAAAATCGGCGCTGTTAAATGAGGCCATACGTCCGCATCTCCTTTTCGAGTTTTGCAAAATTTGCGCCCTCCATCGGGCACAGCGGCAGGCGGTACTCGTAGCGGCATTTGCCCATCCTGTATAGCGCGGCCTTGACGGGAATCGGGTTGACCTCGCAAAACAGCGCGTCGATGAGCGGTTTTGCCCGCAGCTGGATCTCGCAGGCGCCCTTGGCGTCGCCGTCCAAAAATTTGCGCACCATGTCGTGCGTGTCCCGCGGCGCCACGTTGGCGAGCACGGAAATGACGCCTTTGCCGCCGACCGACAGCAGGGGCACAACCATATCGTCGTTGCCCGAATACAGGTCGAATCCCCCGCCCGCGCGGCGCGCGATCTCGACGACTTGGGAAATATTGCCGCTCGCCTCTTTGACGCCTACGATGTTTTCGATCTTCATAAGCTCGTCTATGGCGGCCGGGTCGATGTTCATGCCTGTGCGGCCCGCGACCGAATAGAGCAGGATGGGCAGCGAAGCCGCGGCAGCCACCGCTTTGAAATGCTCCACAAGCCCCCTGCGGGACGCTTTGTTGTAATAGGGCGTGACGTGGAGCAGCGCGTCCGCGCCCGCGCCCTCCGCGCGTTTTGTCAAAGAGACGCCGTGCTCCGTGAAGTTGCTGCCGACGCCCGCGATGACGGGAACGCGCCCGCCGATGAGATCTGCCGTATACCGGATGACTTCGATCTGCTCGTCGTCGGTGAGCGTCGACGCCTCGCCCGTCGTGCCGCAGACGACAACCGCGTCCGTGCCCTCCGCCACTTGCCACTCCAGCAAAGCGCCAAGCGCGCCATAATCGACCCCGCCATCCGCGAAAGGGGTGATGATCGCGACCCCCGATCCCTCAAAAATAGCCATGTCCCCGCTTCCTTTCCTCAAGAAAAAAACTCCTTTGCCCATGATAGCACTTTCTTGTTTACAATTCAAAAAAAGAGGGTACAATAGACGCATGGGAAAAACTGTTTCTGTATTGGGTTTGTGTACTTTGATAGCAGTGTCCATCGTCGTTTTGTCCGCGTGCGGCGGCAGCGGCGGAGACGCCGCGAACAGCATCGGGGGCAAGGTCGGCGATTTGATCGGCGGCGTAGCGGGCGGCGGCAAAAGCACCGTCGATGACGACCCGGACGCGCCGGACCGCGACAATACGCCGCGCGTGCTCGTAGACACAGCGGACGGCACAGCCACTGTCGGCGGCGACGGCGCGACAGTCGATTTTTCACATGCGCAGGATGGCTACATCATGGCCAAATACGAAGGCGACAATTCCAAAGTCAAAATCCAGATCACAAAAGACGGCGGCGAGACTTATACTTACGATATACAGGGCAATACCGATTTCGCCGGCTTTCCGCTTTCACAGGGCAGCGGCAATTACAGTGTCGCGATGTTTCTCAATGTCGAAGGCGACAAATATTCGCAGGCCTGCGCACAAGCGGTCGAGGCCGATATCGCAGATGGGTTTCAGCCTTTCCTCAGGCCAAACCAATATTGCGATTATAGCAGCTCGACACGCTCGGTAGCGAAAGGCGCCGAGGTGGCGCAGGGCAGCAAATCCGATCTGAAAACGATCGAAAACGTCTTTGTGTACGTGACGGGCAACGTGGAATACGATTATGACAAGGCTGCAACCGTGCAGAGCGGCTATGTGCCAAATGTGGACGAAACGCTTTCGAGCGGCAAGGGCATCTGTTTCGACTATGCGTCGCTGACGACCTGCATGCTCCGGACACAGGGCATCCCCTGCCAGCTCGTGGTCGGATATGCGGGCGAGGCATACCATGCGTGGATCAGCGTGCATGTCGAAGGCGTGGGATGGGTCGCGAATATGATTCAGTTCGATGGCGACCAGTGGACGCTCATGGATCCGACTTTTGCGTCGAGCGGCGATACAGCCGACCCCAATGCAGTCGGGGACGGGGAACATTACAACCCCGTTTACTATTATTGACAAACTTTTTTGCAAATAAATGCTATAATTGGGAACAAACAAGGAAGTATTAATCCGGGAGGAAGATATGGCGAACAAATTCACACTCTCAGCCGAAGAGCTTGCCGCATTCGCTGCACAGCTGTCGCTGACGGTAAAAACAGGCATACCGCTTTCCGAAGCGATCATGATTCTGATGGAGGACGCTGAAACAGACTCGGCGAAGAAACTGCTTGGCATCGTGCTCGACAAACTCGAGCTTGGCGGCACGCTCGCGGACGCGCTGAAAGACACCGGCGTATTTCCGGTCTATATGACGCAGATGATCGAGATTGGCGAGGCTTCCGGACGCCTCGACCATGTCCTCGACTCGCTGCACCGATATTATGAACGCGAAGACAATATCGCAAAAAGCGCGAAAAGCGCCGTTACCTACCCCGCAATCATGCTCGTCATCCTCATCGTCATCATCGTCATCCTCGTCACGAAAGTGCTCCCGATCTTCAACCAGGTATTCAATACGCTCGGCGGCGAAATGACGCCGCTGGCGCAGGGCGCCATACGCGTCGGGGAGATCATCAGCAACAGCTCGGTGGCCATCGTCGTGATTGTCGTCGTGATTGCGGCCATCCTCATCGTCTTGCGGCTGACGCCCGGCGGCCGAAAATCCCTCGTCGGCATGGGGCAACGGATGTTCCGGCAGCTTTCAGACCGCATGGCGGCCGCAAAATTTGCTTCGGGCATGAGCCTCATGCTCGCGAGCGGCCTTGATGTCGACCGCTCTGTAGAGCTCACACTGCCCCTGATGGGCAATCCCGGCATGTACGCAAAAGTCGACAAACTCAAAAAGCTGACCGAGGGCGGCGCGTCTTTCACGGATTCCGTCGTCGCCACAAAGATTTTTTCCGGCATGCAGGGGCGGATGCTGACGCTCGGTTTCAAATCGGGCAACCTCGACAATGTCATGGGGCAGATCGCCGACGATTATGAAAAAGAGGTCGATGACAGGCTCGACAACTTGATTTCGATAATCGAACCGACGATGGTCGCAATCCTCTGCGTCATCGTCGGCCTCATCCTGCTCTCGGCCATGCTGCCGCTGCTTGGCGTCATGAGCACAATCATGTAGCCCGGCATTATTCGAAAGGACTCGGAAGGACACGGCAATGGCACGGGTATTCAGGCCGAAAAAAACAGCGGGGACGATCAAGGCGGTGGGCTTCATCGCCGTTGTCGTCGTGCTTGTTTTCTTGGTTTACGCAGGCCTCGGCAATTTCAGCGGGACTCAGGACCAAAAGCAGATCGAGATCGCGCAGGAGGCGATCGTAAAAGCGGCTGTGCAATGCTACGCGCTCGAATCCCAGTTTCCGTCCGGCCTTCAGTATCTCGTAGACAACTACGGGCTGGTGCTTGACGAGGAAAAATACGTCTATCATTACCGGGCGATAGGTTCCAATATGGTGCCTGAAGTCAAGGTGTTCCCGAATACCGCGCATGGAGGCGGCAATTAATTGGGCAGGAAAAAGCACTCCGTCAATATGATGTTCACAGTCGTGCTGCTCGGCATCTTTGCGCTCGCGGCCATCTTCGTGGCAATGCTGGGCGCAAAAGTCTATGCCAACAGCGCGGACAAGATGCAGGCAAACTTTGACACGCGCACAAGCATCGTCTATCTTTCGGAAAAAATCCGTACCTGCCCGGGCGACAATTTCGATGTCCGCGAGCTCCTCGGAAACACGGCGCTCGTGCTTTCCGAGGAAATTGGCAGCCATATCTATGAATCATGGGTCTTTGTTTCGGACGGACAGCTCCGCGAGGCAACCGTCATCAGGGGCGATACTATCCTGCCGGGCGCGGCGCAGAGCATTATGCCGCTCAAATCCTTTGACGCTGTGGTCAAAGACGGCGGCATCGAAATCACGGTCGTCACAGCCGACGATCAAGAAAATACTACGTTTATCAGCGGGAGGTCCGGGCTATGAGGACTTCAAAATCCGCAGTTTTTCTTTTTGAACTCATGATTATCATCCTCGTGTTTACACTGGCCGCGGCCATCTGCACGCAAATCTTTGCGCGGGCTTTCAACATGAGTGTTGAGTCGCGCGAGCTGACGATGTCGTCGATCAACGCGCAGACGGTCGCCGAGCAATTCAAAGCGGGCGTGTCAGGCATCCCGCCGCTCTATTTCGACCGCGACTGGGCCACCGCCGATGAAGCGGGCGCCTATTATATCATCCGGCTCAATGACCGGAGCGTCACGAAAGAGCTGAAGGACGCATATGTCGATGTTTATAAGAAAGGCGGCGATGAAGCGTTTTACTCACTTCACGTGAAGGAGTTTGTGGGCTAATGGCAAGAGTTTCAAAGAAAAAAGCTTCTTTTGGGACATCGATGGGCGTTTCGTCCATCATTGCGATCCTCGTGATCCTTGTGCTCGTCGTCTTTTCGGCGCTCTCCATCGTGACATCAAAAGCCGATCTGACGCTCGCGCAAAAGACGGCTGACGGCGTGATGGCTTTTTACAGCGCGGACGCGGCGGCCGAAGACAAAATGGCCGAAGTCGCGGCAGCCATCCAAGCGGACGACGGTTGGCGCGCAAGCCTGTCGCAGAACGGCTACGCGATTTCGTCGGCCACCGGAGGCACGCTCATTGCCTACACAGTTTCGATCGATGAAAACCGCAATCTGAATGTAGAGCTGCTTGCGGGCGAAAACGCCGGCCTCACGCGCAAACTCTGGCAAGTTGTCCCCGCAAAAGAATGGGCGCCCGACAACAATCTCAACCTGGCAAACCCCGGGTGATTATGAACGGAGATATTTTCTATGGATTTGGTGCTTGAGAACGTCCTGAAAGAGGCGACTGAAAAGAGCGCGTCCGATATTTATTTGGTTTCCGGCAAACCGCTTTCCATGAAGGTCGGCGGCGAGATCATCGAGTTCCATGATTCCCGTCTCATGCCGGACGATACATACGGATATATTGAAGAGATCTATAAACTGGCTTCGGATCGCAGCATCAGCCGCGTCCAGGAAACGGGCGACGACGATTTTTCGTTTTCGCTTGCCGGCGTGGCGCGTTTTCGTGTCAGCGCATTCAAACAAAGAGGTACGCTCGCAGCAGTCATCCGCATCGTAGCCTTCGATCTGCCCGACCCCTCCGCGCTCGATATCCCGCAGATCGCGCTCGACCAGTCAACACGCAAAAAAGGGCTTGTCCTCGTTACGGGGCCGACGGGCAGCGGCAAATCAACGACGCTCGCCTGCCTGATCAACGAAATCAACAAGGCGCGCAACGCGCATATTATTACAATCGAAGACCCGATCGAGTTTCTGCACCGGCACAACAAAAGCATAGTCAGCCAACGCGAGGTCACGCTCGATACGCAAAACTACGCGGTCGCGCTCAGAGCCGCGCTGCGCCAGGCGCCCAATGTCATCCTGCTCGGCGAGCTGCGCGACTCCGAAACGATCGAAATCGCCATGACGGCGGCGGAAACCGGCCACCTTGTACTTTCCACGCTGCATACGATCGGCTCGGCCAACACGATAGACCGCATCGTCGACGCTTTCCCGGCAACCCAACAGGGGCAAATCCGCGTACAGCTCGCGATGGTGCTTGGCGCTGTCATCAGCCAGCAGCTCGTCCCGAAAATATCGGGCGGCGTACTCCCGGCCTTCGAAGTGATGATCGTCAATGACGCGATCCGCAATATGGTCCGCGAAAGCAAGATACATCAGATCGACGGCGTCATCACATCATCGGCAGCCGACGGCATGATGACGATGGACGGCAGCCTGCTCAAGCTCTACCGCGAAAAACAAATCTCCGATCTGACGGCAATCGCCTTTTCGACGCAGCCCGAGCTGATGAGAAAGCGCCTCGCGGCCGCCGGCGCATAAAAAATCCTGCGGGCGTAGCGGGCGCAAAGGAAGCGCTGATTAATTCAGGCGTGCGCATCGAATTAATCAGCGTTTCCTTTGAGGGAGGATGTGAATTGGCAGCTGTTGAATTGTTGTTGATTGCGGTAGGGTTGTCAGCGGACGCATTTGCGGTTTCACTCGGCAATGGATTGACGATGCCGAGGTTTCAGTTGCGGCAAGCGCTTGCGATCGCGATTGCGTTTGGGGTGTTTCAGGCGTTCATGCCCGCTATCGGATATTCGCTTGGATACCTGATTGCTGACAAAATCGCAGCAGTCGACCATATCGCCGCATTGGTTTTGCTCGGCTTCATCGGCGGGCGGATGATCTTTGGCGGAGGAAAAAATTTGCGGCGGGAGCGGGCGCAAACGCCAGTGCAGGCGCAAGGCCATTCTCCGCCCCCGGCGAAAACGCTGACGGCGCCGGGTCTTGCCATACAGGCAATTGCCACAAGTATAGACGCGCTAATCGTCGGCGTGAGTTTCGCCGCGATCGGCCTCTCGCAAAGCGATATGCTCGGCGCGGTTTCGGCGATCGGCGCTTTCACTTTCGTACTCAGTTTTATCGGCGTGGCGTTGGGCAAAAAATTCGGTGGCGTCCTCGGAAGCAAAGCGGAGGTCATTGGCGGCCTGATCCTGCTTGGCATCGGAATCAAGATCTTCGCCGAGCATGCGTTCTTTGGCTGACCAGGCAGATTCACCAAGATCCGCAGCAGCATTGGGGCGCCCGCTGTAGGGCAACGTGCTGCCGCCGTTTGCATCAGCCACTGCCTCGGCGCCCAATCTTTCTTTCATTTCAGTCAAGATATCGCGATAGTCATACGGCGGTTTATTGCCGATTTTTTCCTGTACCGCCATCAAAATCGCCTGCATCACGCTGCTCAGTATGCACTGGGCGGCCATCCGCGTCCAAAACGGCTTGGCCCAACCCTTTTCAACACAGGCGTCAAACCATTTTTCCAGGAACATCGCGCCATAGCCAATGAAGATATCCGTATAGATCCGGCCGGCGCTCCTGCTCCGAAACTGCTCGGTGATGACAAGCGCAAACGCGTACAGCGTGTAATCGTTGCCCATTTTGAGCGGCTCGATGAAAATGATGTCGAGCATTTCGCCAAAACCGCCCGCTTTTTGCAGATCTTCATCGAGATGCTCGTGGTACAGCAAATAGAGGTCGCGCGCCTGCACGAGTATCGCATCAAACAGCGCTTCTTTGCTGCTGAAATGGTTGTACAGCGCCCCCGGCGAAATCCGCACCCTGTCCGCGATGTCCCGGATAGACAAGGCCCCATAGCCTTCAATCGCAAACAATACGGTCGCTTCCAAGAGAATGCGGTCTTTCGTTGGGCATTCCTCGCGCACCAAAGGCAGGTCATAGCTATGGCCGAGCACGTCAAAACGAGCGATAGATTGTTTCTTTGCCTCTGGCATATCCCATGTCCCTTCTTATTGCTTTTGAAAACGGCGCCTTGCCCTTGTCCGCGTCGTCCATGCCGAAGCTCTCGATGGCGTCCGCGAGCCGGTCTATCAGCTCCGGGCCGGGCACAAACACAGGCAGCTTGCGCTGCTGCGCTTGCACCCGCCCGGGCGCTTCATCGATTGGCTCGATGAGCGCCTCTGCTTTCAGCAGAAAGCCTTTTTCATATTGGCGGATGTATAGCCCGTTTTTTGCTTTCGCTTCCTTTTCGGGCACGCCCGCCATGTCACCAATCTGTTCCGCCGCAATCCCCCGGATGGCCTCCGGCGCAGCAGCGCACCCCCCGGCGCTGCTGCCGCCATCGCCATCTTTCCCTATCCCACCCTTATCGCCTGCGATGTCAGATGCGGCTGCCATGCCGCCCTCCGCCGCTCTGTACAAATTTGCCTGCGTGAGGGAAAGACTGTCAGCAAGATTTGCCGCACATACAAGTGCGATGGTGGCCGGCATCACAATGATGACCTTGACCCTGATAGACATTTGCGTTCTCCCTATGCACACAAAATGTAAAGTTGATAATTTTATAACAAATACTGTTGTCACATTTATCACCCTAAATTGATTTATTTTTTTTAAAGTTTGCGTTTTTGAAAGTTTTAATGAATAAATGTTTATTTGCTTGAAAAAATATATTATTATATACGAAATAGCGATGGTGAAACTTTTTCAAGAGAGTAATCTGCATGCATTCAAACGAATCGCCTACCGATAGGCTGAATGACAAAATCGAAGCACACGGGCATCATATTCTGCTTGAAAGACAGCGGATTGACCGGTTGTTGGCCGAAGCCATCGAAAACCCTGTCGTGATTGTCGCGGCCGGCGCCGGGTATGGAAAGACGCGCGCTGTCAGCGCTTTTCTGCGTGGAAGGGGCGAAGCGCAGATATGGATGCAGATTTCCGAGGGCGACAATTTGAAACCGCGTTTCTGGGAACACTTCTGCCATTCGATACAGCAATACAATGAAAAGCTCAGCGGCCGGCTCGCGGATATCGGCTTCCCATCGAAAGCGCAGATGAGCAGCTATATCGAACTCATCGAAGACGAGATGTCGCCCGGGAAAAAATACATCTTTGTGGTCGATGATTTCCACAATGTGACGGATCCCGGAGTGCTGGGCTTTTTTCGCGAAGCCCTTGAGAAGCAGCACGGCAATGTGAAGACCATCGTCATCTCGCGTACGGAGCCAACGATCGACATCCTGCGGCTGATCATGAAAGGCAAGGCCGCTTTCATCACGGAAGACGACCTGCGTTTCACCAAACAGGAAACCGCCGCCCTCCTCAAAGGCCTCGGCATTTCGCTGCCGGCGGACAGCGTGGCCGATATTTGGGAGGACACGAAAGGCTGGGCGTTTTCAGTCAATTTGATCGGCATGTCTCTCATGAAATCGCCCGCGCGCGCGCAATATGCGCGTACCGCCATGAAATCAAATGTTTTCAAACTTATCGACGCTGAGATCTTTTCAGTGGCTTCCGGGCGGCTTCAGCGTTTTCTCCTGCGCCTGTCGCTCATCGACCATCTTTCCGCGCCGCTCGTGCGCGCGCTGGCGGACGACGGCCTCGTTTCCGAGCTTGAGAGCGCCAGTTCCTTTATCCGGTATGACACCTGCCAAAACGCTTACCGTATCCACCACCTGTTTCTCGATTTTCTCACCGAGCGCCAGGATATGCTCACCGAAGGGGAAAAGCGGGAGACCTGGCGGAAGGCCGCAGAGTGGTGCGAGGAAAACGACTTCAAAATCGACACCATCGCGTATTATGAAAAAGCCGGCGATTACGACAAGATCGTCTATCAGCTCTATATGGGGTTCCCGCAGCAGTTCCCTCCCGCCTCGGCGGAGTTTTTTCTGCGCGTGTTCGAGAACGCGCCTGCGGGCGCCTTTGACGGCGCGCTGATCTCCCATGTGACCCACACCCGCATCCTGCTCAGCCTGAATCGTGTGGCCGACGCCATGGACATCGCAAACGATGTCGTGAAAACATACACAGCCCTGCCGGAAACGCGGGAAACCTGCCGCGTCCTGAGCAGCGCTTATGCCGCGCTCGGCATCGCGGAGCTGATGCTGGCGCCGGGCGCGGATGTTTACGATTTTGACAGGCATTTCGCTATGGAAGAGCATTATTACCGCAAGTACCCGTTTGAGTTTTCCGGGCCCTCGTCGAATATGAGCGTGTCCGCCTATATATCCATGGTCTCCACAACCCGAAAAGGCGCACTTGAAGAATATGTCGGCGCGCTTGAACGTTCTGTGCCATCCGCATCCGCAGTGATGAACGGCTGTATGTCCGGCATAGATTCTTTGGCATTGGGAGAGCTGTGCTTTTACAAAGCGGACCTGGGCATGGCCGAGCTGCATACAAAAGAAGCGCTCGCCGAGGCCGGAAAACATAATCAGTACGACATCCGCAACCGTGCGCTTTACTATCTGCTGCGCATCTATCTCGCGCAAGGCAAGTATGCAAACGTGCAATCTGTGATCGAGCAGCTCGAAGCCCAGCGTGAAATGAAAGAATACCCGCTGCGGCAGACCACCTGCGACATCGTGACGAGTTGGTACTACGGGCTCGTGGACGCCCCGGAGTTCATTGCGGCATGGCTGCGCGACGATTTTGAGGAAAACGCGTTTGGCGAATACCTTGTCGATTTCGCAAATATGATGAGGGCATGGCTCTTTTACAATTTCAAACGCTACGAGGCTCTGCTGCATTTCGTACGGCATCGGAGCGGGCTCACGCGCGTCCTCTTTGGAAAAATAGAGATAAAGCTCCTCGAAGCGCTCTGCCAATACCAACTGAAAAACAGAGCCGAAGCTTTCGAGGCGCTCGAAACAGCCTATGAGCTAAGCCTGTCAAACGATCTCGTCATGCCATTCATCGAATTTGGCAAGGATATGCGCACACTGACGGCTGCGGCAAAGAAATCGGGCGTATGCAAGATCCCGGGCACGTGGCTCGGCGACATCAACCGTAGGTCGGCTATCTACGCAAAGCACCTCAACCAGGTAATCACAGGATACCGCAAGGAGAACGGGCTTGACGACGACGTGAGGCTCACTGCCCGTGAATCAAGCATCCTGGCCGATTTGTGCCTTGGCCTGACGCGTTCGGAGATCGCGGTTCGGAGCGAGCTGTCCATCAACACGGTGAAGTCGGTGATCAATATGCTGTATCTGAAGCTCGGCGCGCAGAACAACGCAGACGCGATCCGCATCGCGGTCGAGAAAAAACTGCTTTAGGAAGTGGTGAAAAATAAAGTGGACAAATTTGGCGCAGGATTTTTTTCGGCTGACAAGGCGCAAAACGTAGCCGTACTGGTAGTACGGCGAGGCTTTGCACCTCTGCTGTCCGTTT
>JAITMX010000123.1 GCA_031290775.1 Eubacteriales Family XIII. Incertae Sedis bacterium | reverse complement strand
TTTTCGGCTGACAAGGCGCAAAACGTAGCCGTACTGGTAGTACGGCGAGGCTTTGCAACGCAGTCAGGCGGAAAAAAGACAAACCAAATGTCCAATTTATTTCTCACCGCTTCCTAAATGCGGATGTAAAGCAAAATCACGAGCAGGAGCAGGACGCTTGACGCGACGATTCCCGTCAGCACGTCGATCACATATCCGCGCTCGGAAGCGAAGGGCGTGACGGTTTCCGGGCGAAGGTAGGCGGCGGCGCAGCATGCGGCGTAGATGGCGAACTCGGCGATGAGCGCGGCGGCGCGTTCTTTGCCCGGCAGCATGAGGGCGGTGAAAACGAGGGCAAAGACGAAGAAGCAGGGCATGCCGCTCCGGTAGCCGCCCGCCGTGAAGAACAGGACGGGGAAAGCGGCGAGAAAGACCGCCGCGACGACGATCCGGTAGCTTTGGCGGTAGCGGCCGGTTTTCCTTGTATAGCGCAGGAGGACGAAGGCGAGCGCGGAAGCCGCGAGGTTGAGGGCGACGCTCGGCGCCCCGGCCTGCGTGAACAGGCTCGAAAGCGCGACGCAGGCGCCCGCCGCCATGCCCGCCAGCCCAAGCAGGTGGAAGGTCTGCACATCGAGCGGCGCGTCCTCGCCGAAGTATCTGTATTTCAGGGAGAGAAGCCGGGTTTTCATGCTTGTCCGTCGAGGGAACACGGGCGCTTCACGACTCCCCGGCGATGACCAAGAGCCGCCCATAGCGCACGGAGACCGTCACGGGCCTTTCGTTTGCAAATTCGTTGCTGACGCCGACCGGGTAGCTTTGCGTGAGCACCGCGCCATCCAGCTCGTACTTTGCGTTTTTGATGGACACGCCCGAGCTGCGTTCCGCGTACGACAAGACCGAAAACCGCGCGCCCGCGCGCCCGCAAAACGAAAGCGGCACGGCGGACTTTGGCTCGCCGCGGACGCGCACCGTCTCGCCGTCGGCCATCAGGAGCCGCTCCGCGCCTGTCACGATCTCCGCCGCGCACTCCATGTCCGTCAAAAATGACAGGAGCTGCAGATTTGCCATCGTGTGCCCAAAATCGCCCCCGATCCCGCCGACAATCGCAAAATTTTCAAACCCGTGCGCGAGCCCGTATTTGACACAGAGCATCGTGTCCGTGTCGTCTTTTTCGGCCGGATGCCGGACGCACGGGATGCCGGCCTTTTCGATATCGCAGACCTGCCCTGCGGAAAGGCTGTCAAAGTCGCCGATCACAATGTCAACGCGTACGCCCGCGCGCGCAGCGGCGGCATAGCCCCCGTCGGCGCAGGCGACAAAATCCGCTTCCACCGGCAGGACAGACTCGGGGAGCGCCGCGCCCGCCGGCCAAAATCCCGTAAAAACCACGAAACGCCCGCGTTCCGCGCCCAAAGTACCCGTGCCCAAAGACTCAGTCCCCGTAGACATCCGTGCCGAGGCGGCGGTTGATCATGCGCGTGAGGTGGTCGCTCGTCGGCAGCGGGCTGACGAGCTTGCCGCCGCGCGCCGGGGATGCGGGCGCGTCCGCCTGCCGCCGCGCGCCTGCCGCGTCCTTGGCGGCCGCCGTGCCCTGCCGCGCCTGTGCCGGCGGCGCGCCGTCCCGCGCGTGCCGATAGGCCGGCAAGGCGCCCTTCATCTCGCGCGAGATATCCGCCTCGCTTTCCCATGCCTTGCCCGCGCCCGCGATGGCCGCGATCTCCTTGCATATTTGCCAGTTTGCGTAAGGGATCGGCGCCTTGGCCGCAGGATGTACCGCAAGCATACGGCCTTCGGCATTTGTAAACGTCCCGTCCGAGGCGGCGAAACCCGCCGCCGGCAAAACAACGTCGGCCGTTTGCGCGGTTGCGGTCAGATGGGTGTCGCAGACGACGAGGAACTGGGCCTGGGCAAGCAGCGCTTTCGCCGCCTTGAGTTCGTCCGGGAGCGGGCCCTTTGACTCCGCCGCGGCGATCTGCCCCGCAGGGTCTTCGCCGAAAACAAGCAGCGCCCTGACACCCGATCCATAGCCGCTGTTTTGTATGTCCGCCGCCGTCGCCGCAATCCCAAGATCGCATAGCCCCCGGCTGTTGCATTTGGGCAGCAGCTCGAACACGCCGTCCCGCGGGCCGCCCCCGTGCCCGGACAGGAGCGCGACGCGGCAGAGCAAAGCGGCCGCTTCCTCTGTCAACACGTTGCGTTGATAGAGAATCATCGCTTTTTTCGCGTCGCGAAGGCCTGCCGCGACCCGCTTTGCTTTCGCGGGCGCTTTTTCCGCGCACAGCGCCGCCTCGACCTCGTTCAGGAAAGCAAGCGAGTTTGCGCACGCCACGGTTTCCGCAGGGATACGCGCCCCGAAAGACGCGCCGCCGCCAGCGCCGGTCTCGACAAACACGATTTTGACGCCCGCCGCCGCGGCTTGCCGGAGGCGCATGGAGACCACGGGGTTTGCCCCAAAGTCAAAACCGGCCGCGAGGATATAGTCCGTATGGAGAAGCTCTTCAAAGTGATGCTGCGGCGGCGACCCAAAGACGCCGGACGCGGCGGATCTGCGGTTGTTGAACGAAAAAAGACGCGCGCCGAGGGAAAGCGCCAATGTCCCGGCCGCGTACGCCTCTTCGTTTGTCAGCCGATCCGACACGGCCACGGCAACGCTGCCCGGCCCGTACTCCGCGCGGACGCCCTGCGCCTTTTTCGCTGACGACACAAAGGCGGCATACCACGAAGCGGTCTCGAGCGCGCCCGAAACGCCGTCCCGGACCAACGGGGCGGAAAGGCTTTCGCCCGTCCCCGCAAGACCCGGCGAGGCGCCGTCAAAACCGAATTTGCCGCGCCCGCAAATGAGCCCGTGCGCCGCGCCCTCGCGCGCCCCGGGGGGATTTGCCTTGACAAGCAGCCCCCCATAGGTCTCGAGCGAAATCCCGCAGCCAACCGAGCAATGCGGGCAGACCGTTTCCGTGGCCGCCGTTTCAAGCGGCACAGGCTTGCGCAAAGAGAGTTTTTCGCGCAGGGCGCCCGTCGGGCAGGCATCCACGCACAGGCCGCAGCTGACGCAGCCGGACGCGGCCAAGGGCACGCCGAAAGCCGGCGTCACAGCCGTGTCAAACCCGCGCCCCGCCATGCCGAGCGCCGCCGCGCCCGCCACTTCGCCGCAGACGCGCACGCAGAGGCCGCAGAGAATGCACTTGCCCTCTTCCCGCTCAATGAACGGGTGCCCGTCCGCATCCAGTCCCGGCAGCGCAAGCGAGCCGTCCTCCGCAGCAGCCGAAACATCGCCCCCAAAGCGCGCGGGGTCTACGTCATACAGCCTCGCGTATTCGATGAGCTTGCATTCAAAATAATCGCCGCAGCCGCATTCGAGGCACCTCGCGCCCTCCTCCGCGGCGGACGCCGCGTCCCAGCCCGCCGACACCTCGGCAAAACCCTGCTTGCGGGCGGCCGGCAAAAGCGTTTCGGCGGGCGGCCGGAAAAGCCGCTCGCGGCCTTCAAAGGAGCGCTCCGTGATATCGCCCCGCGTCACGGAATAATCAGGCCTGTACGCGATTTCCTCCCCCGAAAGATAGGCATCGATCACGCCCGAAGAATGTTTGGCGTCCGCAATCGCCTCGACCGCGATCGAAACCTTGTCGTTGCCGCAATCGCCGCCCGCAAACACGCCGGGCAGGCTCGTCATAAACGTGCCCCTGTCATAGACGACGCCCTTTTTCCGCGTCAGCTCCAGGCCGCCGATGCCGAGGGCGGCGGGATCGGGCGCCTGCCCGACGGCCAGCACGACCGTATCGACCGCGAGCGTTTCCGTCTTGCCCTTGACCGGCACAGGCGCGCGCCGGCCTGAAGCGTCGGGTTCTCCGAGCTCCATGGCTTGCAGTATAATCTTTGACACGCGCCCGCCTGTGCCTGGTATGATTTCGAGTGGGTTTGCGAGCGTTTTGAAAACAACGCCCTCTTCCTCGGCTTCGTCGATCTCGATGCGGTCGGCGGGCATTTCGTCTTTTGTCCTTCTGTAAATATTGTAGACCTCGCGCGCGCCCAAACGCACCGCCGTGCGGCAGGCGTCCATCGCGGTGTTGCCGCCGCCCACGACGGCGACGCGCCGTCCGAGGAAAACATCCTCGCCGCCCGCCACTTTGCAAAGCAGCTCGATACCGCCGATCACGCCCGGAAGGCCCTCGCCTTTCGCGCCCGTACCCGTCGAGGTCCACGCGCCGACGCCGAGGCACACGGCATCGTAGCCGGCGCGTATAGAATCAAATGAAATATCCTGCCCGACGCGCCTGCCCGTTTGTATTTCGATGCCCATCGACTCGAGCAAAGCGATCTCGGCGTCGAGCACGGCTTTCGGAAGGCGGTACTCGGGAATCCCGTAGCGCAGCATGCCGCCCGCCTTGGGCATCGCCTCATAGATCGTGGCGCCGTGCCCAAAGCGGCGCAAAAAATACGCCAGCGAAAGCCCGTACGGCCCGCCGCCGATGATGGCGACGCGCTTTCCCGTATCCTCAGCAATCTCCGGCAGCCACTTCGCCGCGAGGCGCGCAGCCACACCCGAGCCCGCATCCGAACCCATTCCCGCCAGCGCAAAATCCCCGCAAAACCGCTTGATCCGCGCGATGCCGATCGGCTCTTCGACAAGGCCTCGCCGGCACTCCGTCTCGCAGGGGTGCGGGCAGACGCGCCCGATGGACGCCGGCATCGGAATCCGCTCCATGATGAGGCGATACGCCTCCTCATACCGGCCGTTCGCCACAAGCCCGACGTAGCCCTGGCAATCCGTATGCGCGGGGCACGCGTGCAGGCAAGGCGCCCGGCAATCGCCCGTATGGTCGGACAGCAAAAGCTCGAGCATCGTCCTGCGCGAAGCGATGACGCGCGGCGTGTCCGTCCGGACGGCCATACCGTCCGAAAGCTCCGTCGCGCAGGCCTTCAGCAATTTCGGATTGCCCTCGGCCTCGACGACGCAGACGCCGCACGCGCCGTAGATCTCCGTACGCCCGTCGGCGCAAAGCGTCGGGATGAAGATCCCGTTTTCCCGCGCCGCCTCAAGG
This sequence comes from Eubacteriales Family XIII. Incertae Sedis bacterium, assembly GCA_031290775.1. Taxonomy (GTDB): domain Bacteria; phylum Bacillota; class Clostridia; order Peptostreptococcales; family Anaerovoracaceae; genus WRMW01. The sequence continues at coordinate 7,470 of JAITMX010000123.1, read as the reverse complement.
ATCGTTTGCCCGGCGCACGCCTGAATTTCCCTGCCGTCTATATTGACATAGTATTTTTTCATCATTCTCAGTCCCTGAACACCGCGCCAAAACTGCACGCTTCCTCACATCTGCCGCATTTCACGCACTTTTCCCCGTCAATGGCATGCCGCTCCTTCACTTTGCCCGCAATCGCGCCCGCTGGGCAGACGCGGGCGCACTTTGTGCAGCCGACGCAAGCCTTCGAAATGCCGTAGGCGATCAGCGCTTTGCAATAATGCGCGGTGCAATGCTTGCGGTAAATATGGTCCTCGTACTCGGCCCTGAAATACCGGATTGTGGTGAGCACCGGGTTTGGCGCCGTCTGGCCAAGCCCGCACATCGCGCCGTCCTTGATCTTGCCCGCGAGCTCCTCGAGAAGCTCGATATCGCCGTCCGCGCCGAGCCCCTGCGTGATGCGCTCCAGTATCTCGAGCATGCGCTTCGTGCCGACGCGGCAATAATTGCACTTACCGCAGCTCTCCTTGCGCGTGAAATCCAAAAAATACCGCGCCATATCGACCATGCACGTATCTTCGTCCATCACGACCATGCCGCCTGAGCCGACGATCGCGCCCGTTTTTGTAATGTTCTCATAATCGACCGGCGTGCCGGCAAGCGCTGCCGGGACGCAGCCGCCCGAAGGCCCGCCGAGCTGCACCGCCTTAAAAGCCTTGCCGTTTTTCACGCCGCCGCCAAGCCCAAAGATGATGCGCTCCAGCGGCAACCCCATCTGCACTTCGACAAGGCCGCCTTTCTTGATCTTGCCCGCGAGCGCGAACACCTTCGTGCCGCTGCTCTTCTCCGTGCCATACGCGGCAAAAGCCCCGCCGCCGTGCGCGATGATGAAGGGCACGTTTGCGAATGTTTCGACATTGTTGATGTTTGTGGGCCTATTCCAATACCCCTTTTGCGCCGGGAAAGGCGGCTTGAGCCGCGGCATCCCGCGTTCGCCCTCGAGCGAGGCGATGAGCGCCGTTTCCTCGCCGCAGACGAAAGCGCCCGCGCCCGCCTTGATGCGGATGGAGAAATCAAAGCCGCTGCCAAAGATATTCTTTCCGAGATATCCGGCCTCTTCCGCTTGCCCGATGGCTTTTTCGAGGCGCTTGATCGCGAGCGGGTATTCCGCGCGCACATAGATGACGCCCGTGCCCGCCGAGGTCGCGTAGCCGCCGATCGCCATGCCCTCCAGCACGCTGTGCGGGTCGCCTTCGAGCACGGCGCGGTCCATGAACGCGCCCGGGTCGCGCTCGTCCGCGTTGCAGACCATATACTTTACAGCGCCCGCGCTCCGCCGCGCGGCGTCCCATTTGAACCATGTCGGAAAGCCCGCGCCGCCCCGGCCGCGCAGCCCCGCCGCCTTGAGCTCGTCGATGACATCCTCCGGCGCCATCGACATCAGCGCTTTTTTCAGCGCCTCGTAGCCGCCCGCCTTGACGTATTCCCCGATCGCTTCCGGGTTGATCCGGCCCGCGTTTCGCAAAACGATACGCTCCTGAAGCGCGAGAAAGTCCGCGTCCTCATCGCTGATCAGCAGCTCTTCGCAAATCTCGCCCCGGCGCAGGTGGCGCCGGACAATCTCTTCCGCCTTGCCCTCCGCAACATTCACATAGCGCGCCTCGAGCGCGCCGCCCTCTTCGTAAACATCGACGATGGGTTCAAGATAGCAATTCCCGATGCATCCCGCGATCTCTACGCTCGCGTCCGCAACGCCCTCTTCCCCGATCAAGCGCCGGAGCGCGGCTTCCGTTTTTTTTGCGCCCGAAGCGATGCCGCAGCTCCCCTCGCCGACCACAACCCGCAGGCTCATGCGCCCACCCCCTCTGCGGGCGCGCCGCCCGCGATCTCGCCCAAAATTTCCGCAATCCGGGTTTTTGTCAGATTCCCGTAAGTTTCATCCCCCGCCTGCGTGCGGACCATCATAACGGGCGCAAGGCTGCAACAGCCGAGGCAGGCGACGATGTTCAGCGTGAAAAGGCCGTCCGGCGTCGTTTCGCCGTCCGCGATGCCGAGCCTTTCCGAAACGGCGACCGCGAGTTCGGCGGCGCCGTTGACGTGGCAGGCCGTGCCCATGCAGAGCATGATCAGGTATTTGCCGACCGGCTTCATCCGGAACTGCGTGTAAAACGTCACGACGCCGTAGATTTTCGCGGGCGCGACGCCCGTGCGATCCGCGATGTGCGCAATCGCGTCCTCGGACAGATAGCCGAGCGCGTCCTGCGTCTTTTGCAGGATCGTGATGAGGCTGCCGGGCTCGCCGGCATACTTCGCCATGATTGGTTCAAGCTGGGGGAAACGCGCGGCTTCCCCCGAACATTTGCAATTATTCATTTTCAAACCTTATTGCTTATAATAATAAATTGGCTGCTTGTCACTTAATCAATTTTGAAATCGTCTTGAAAGTTTCGGATTTGCTGTCGTTGTCAAGCAGCTCAAACAGAACCGATTCTGCGGTCGTAGGCAGCACGCCCGAATGGAGCATCCGCTTGATGGCCGGCTTCTCGTCCCGCTCCTTGCGCGAAGAGACGGCATCCACCGCGAGGAAGACGTCATAGCCGGCTTCAAGCATGTCGAGCGCCGACTGCAGTACGCAGACGTGCGCCTCGACGCCGCAGAGCACGACGGCCTTTTTGCCTGTCCGCCCGAGCGCGTCCGCAAAACCGGGCTCGCCCATGGCGGAAAACGCCGACTTTTCGATATGGGAAAACGAGGCGAAAGCCTCTTTGATTTCAGGCACGGTCTCGCCGAGGCCCTTTGTATACTGCTGCGTCACGAGCACAGGGCAGCCGGCCGCCTCGAAACCGCGAATGAGTTTTGCCGCTTCCGCCACGGCCGAAGCGCCCTCGCGCATCGCCGGGATGAGCCGCTCCTGCAAGTCGACGACGACCAACACAGCCTCGCCTTTCCTGATTCTCTTGGGCTTGCCTTCATAAACACGCATACTGGCTTTTCTCCTCTCGCTGTCACGCCCCCGCCCGTCCAAAAAGCATCCGGGCGATGATTTTGCAGTATATCATAAATTGGCGATTTTGTAGTGTATCATAATTATTGACAATGCTGGGCGTAATATTCACACATGATCGCATGCTTATGGTACAATGCCATTATGGAAACGAATCCGACTGCGGATGGGCAGCAAAAAAAAATCTATATCTTGCTGACAAAGCAAACCGACCCTGTTTCGCGCATCTTCGGGGTGATATCGGGCTGCAAGTATTTTCACGCCTCGATCGGTTTTGAGGAGCGTGGCACATTTTTCAGTTTCAACACCAAGCGTGGGTTTTGTATTGAGCAGCCGTCGATCAGGCGGCAGTTTGTGCCTTGCATGCTCTACAGCCTCGACGTGACGGATGAGGTATGCCGGGACATTGAGGAACGCATCCGCACATTCCGGGACAGCCCCCGCCCCTACGGCTTCAGTTATTTCGGCATGTTTCTGTGCATTTTCCGTATGCCGCTCAAAATCCCTTTCCTGTTTGACAACAGTTATTTCTGTTCGATGTTCGTTTCCGAACTTATCGTAAAGAGCGGCGCGGCCAAACTAAGAGTGAAACCACATCGCTATCTGCCGCGCCATTTCTCGCACGAATCCGCGCTCAAGCTGTGTTTTGAGGGCGTTTGGGGCGAGCCGCCCGTATTCAGCGAAGACCAGGGCGACCTGTACACCGTACCCGTACATTACGCAAAACGGTATGTGCGAAAGGCGCATACCCAAGCCCGCGTCACAGTCAGATCGGCGAAACGCACCGCGCACAGAACAGCGCGCGTCACACGCGACAATATGATTTTCGTACGAAACACGGTTTTTCGCGCGACGGGCGCGGTCTGCGTCGTCTGCCGCGACAATCTTCATACGGCATCAAGGCTCTCGCGTGAAGCGATTGAAAAGTGGCTGCTGTAAAAATCTCCGCCTATCTTTTCCGCCTATCTTTTCTGCTTGCAAAAAACATCGGGCTTATAGTATATTAATACACGTAGCGTACACGATACGCAGATGTAGCTCAGTTGGTTAGAGCACCTGGATCACAACCAGGGGGTCCGCGGTTCGAATCCGTGCATCTGTACCAAATTGACTGCCATAAGCAGGGATGGCAAAAATGTGAATGATTATGTGGTGAGTTGCAAAAGCAAGCGCGGCCCAAAGGGTCGCGCTTGCTTTTGCAACTCTCCTTTTATCTCTGGACACTCCCTATAGGTTTTTTCCTTTTTTCAGTTTCGATAAAGTCTGGTATACTATCATTGTTGTGCTGCCGCGTCCGGTGGCGGAGAAAAACGGGAAAGGAACATTGTTCATGAAATATATAAAAGAAGTTGTTGCGTTCGGCCTGATAGCGGCTCTCGCGCTGGCGCTTTCCTTTGGCGCCTGTTCCAAAGACGGCGGAGCGGCCACAGGCGACGGAGCGGCTCAAGGCATCATCGCGAAAGTCGGCGCTGTCGAAATCAGCCAGACGCTCATCGATCATGTATGCGCGTTTCTGCTTTACAACACATACGGCGAGCGGATTGACTCGCTCCCGGAAGACGAGCAGCAAATCTACAAAAACCAGATTCTGGTTTCTTTCATCATTCAGGCGGAGCTGATGGAACAGCACCTTCAAAAAGAAGGGGCCGGGGAATTGGACGCGGACGCGCAGGCGCGCATCACAAGCGCGGTTGACGAGGCGTACGCGGACGAAACTGTGAAAGCAGCGCTGGACGAACTGAAAGTCGAGCGTTCGGACGCGGAATACGTATTTGAGGTACAGGAATATTATCAGCAATTCAAGACCGAAGTCGCCGTCACGGATCCGGTGACCGACGACGACATCCAAGCCTTTTATATCGAAAATGAACAATACTTTGTCCAGCCCAAGCAATGGCAGGCAAGCCACATCCTGATCGAAGACGCAGACCACACATCCGAAAAGCGATCCGAAATCGAGTCCATTCTCGAAAAAGCGCAAGCGGGTGACGATTTCGCGGAGCTTGCAAAGGAATACAGCAACGATACGTCGGCGGATGCCGGCGGCGACCTTGGCTATTTTGACGAAACCGTCAGCTTCGTGCCGGAATTCAAAGAGGCTGTCTTTGCGCTCGAACCCGGCGAGATTTCGGACATCGTCGAAACGGAGTTTGGCTATCACATCATCAAACTCACTGACATCCAAGAAGAATCGACGCAACCGCTCGCCGATATGGAAGCGGACATCAAGGCTTATCTGGAAGACGAGCACACGGGCTTGGCGATTGAAGCCTTGAAAGATGAATTCACCATCGAGTATTTCATCGAAGTCGATCCCGCGACCGGCGAGCCTCCGACAGAGCTGCCCGAGGAAACCGCAGCAGAGGGCGCGGCGATAGACGCAGCGATAGGCGCGGCAGCAGACGAGGGAAGCGCGGCCGGCGAAAGCGGGACAAACGTCGGCTGATTATTCGGGCGCGCCGCGCCGCCGCGCGGAAAACAGCGCGGACGCGGCGATGAGCAATATGGAGGCGATTGCGATCGACGCCACGATTGACTCAAGGCATTTCAGAAAAAACGCGTCCGGCAAGATTAGGATGATGGGGTCTGTCCGCTCGTCGAAAACCCAGAAGCCGTTGTTGAAAAACACCTGATGGAAGAGGACAAAAAACCGGTCCCAGCCGACCGCGCCCATCACCGACCCGGCGACGGCAGGGATTGCGAGCGCCAAAATGCCGCCGAGCGCCAAAAACCTCACCTTGCGTTTTCGAAGCAAAAAGACGCAGCAAAGCGCGGCGCCTATCGCCGAAACAATGAGCGCGATCTGTATAGAGGCGAAAATCGCTTTGACTTCCGCAAAATGGATGCGGCCCGCCTCCGACATCGGAAGCGTCGGGAACACGAGCGGCCCCTGAAAGAACACGGCGTTGTAGTCGATGAGCGCATCGTAGTTTTCGGTGAGCTCGGCTTCGCCCATGCCGGCCGCCCCCGGCAAATCGAGTTTGTCCCGCAGCGCGTAATACCCATGGCGGTCGAACAGGGTCGCCGTAACGGAGGCAGAGATGATCAGTATCGCCACAAGCAATGCCGCAACCACGTTTGCGGGCGTGAACCATTTTTCTTTTTTCATCCCAATATTGTATCATTGAATCTATGAAACATCTTGAAGATAAACGTATTTTTTTTCTTGTTTGCGTGAACGCGGCGCTATTTGTGCCGGTTGTGGTATTGGACGCCGTCAAAGCGGCCGCAAGCGTCACGCCGGCGCAGGGCCGCCTTTGCGACATCCTGAAATACGCGGCGATTGCCTCCTGCCTGCTGATTTGTATTTTTGCGTGGGCGCGCGCGCGCAAACCGGGCGCTCCGCAAGGCGAGGCCCCGGACCCGCTTTTTCGCGCGGCGCGCATTCAAACGATTGTCTTTTGCCTCACGCTGGCTGCGGATTTTTTCCTGCTCTTTACGCCGTTTGCCGAGGCGGGCCTTTTCATCTTTTTCGGCGCGCATATGGCAGCGCTGATCCGTTACAAACCCAAATGGGCAATCCCCGTCGGAATTTTTGCCGCGGCGGCCTTTTGCGCCGCGCTGATCGCCGCGCCCCGGCTTTTCCGCATGGACGCGCCCTTCTCCCTTTTTCTCGCCGCCTGCTCATGCTACGTCGTGCTCATTGCCAGCGTCACGGCCTCCGCCCTGTTTGCGAAACAGCCGCGCGCAAACGCGCTGTGCTCGCGGCTCGGCATGCTCCTGTTCCTTGCCTGTGACGTCAATGTCGCGATCTTCAACGCGGGGGAGCCCGGGCATCCGCCCCATACGGCGGCCATCGTCCTGATGTGGCTGTTTTATCTGCCGGCGCAGACCCTCCTCGCCCTGAGCGCCTGCAAATGGTATACTAAAGCGTTATGAATCAAATCTACGACTTCTTTCTGAACACGCTTCCGCCCGAGCTTGCGGCTTTCATCATCTCGATGCTTCCGGTGGTTGAGCTGCGCGGCGGCCTGATTTTTGCCGCGCTTGCGGGCATCCCTTTCGGAAAAGCTTTTCTGCTGTGCTATTTGGGCAATATTTTGCCCATCCCTTTCATCCTGCTCTTCCTGCGCAAAATATTTTCATGGCTCGAGCGTTTTGAGCCCACGGAAAAAATCGTGCGCAAACTCGAAGAAAAAGCCCGCAAGGCCGGCAAAAAACTCGGCACCTACGAACTCCTCGGCCTCTTCATCCTCGTCGCGGTCCCCCTGCCCGGCACGGGCGGTTGGACAGGCGCCCTCGTCTCGGTCATTTTTGACATCCAGATCAAACGCGCTTTCCCTGCCATCGCCCTCGGCATCCTCGCCGCCGGCGGCATCATGGGCCTCATCACCTACTTCATCCCGGGGCTCTTCTACTGATTGAATTTCTATTTAGGAAGCGGTGAGAAATAAATTGGACATTTGGTTTGTCTTTTTTCCGCCTGACTGCGTTGCAAAGCCTCGCCGTACTACCAGTACGGCTACGTTTTGCGCCTTGTCAGCCGAAAA
>JAITMX010000111.1 GCA_031290775.1 Eubacteriales Family XIII. Incertae Sedis bacterium | reverse complement strand
CGCTGATTGCCTACTATATTATCGGCGCGCTTTACTCGTATTTCGATGGGGATCGCCGCAAACGGTTTTTGTCGCGCGTGAATTTCCGCTTTGCGATCGGGATCGCCTTGGCTGTCTGGGACGTTTGCGGCACCAAGCTGCTGTTGCTGCCGCAGCCGTTTTTCCCGGGCCCCGCCCGCATCCTCGAGGCGTTTTTGATGGAGGGCGACTATGTCCTGCAGAACACGCTCTACTCGCTTCGGCTGTTTGCGGCGGGTTTTCTGCTCGGCGTGCTTTGCGGCGTAGGCACGGGCATCCTGATCGGATGGTTTCCAAAGGTGTACTACTGGGTGCAGCCGGTGCTGAAGATCACGGGCGTAATCCCGGCCGTCGCATGGATGCCGTTCGCGCTGACGCTGCTGCCGACGCCGTTTGCGGCGGCGACGTTCCTGATCGTGATCTGCGCGTGGTTCCCGATCGCCTCGACAACGGCACAAGGCATCGCCAGCACGCCGAAAGTTCTTTTTGAAGTGGCGCGGACGCTCGGCGCCAAGACGCCGTTCCTCGTCTTCCGCATCGCAATCCCCAACGCGATGCCTCAGATTTTTACGGGCATCTCGATCGCCAACGCCTTTGCGTTCACCACCTTGGTCATGGCGGAAATGATGGGCCAGCCGGGGGGGCTTGGCTATTACATCAACGCCTCGAAAGTCTGGTCTGCATACTACAAAGTATTCGCCGCCATCGTCGTGATGGCGATCATTTTCTCCTTGATTTTGTGGGCAGTCGGTTTGGTGCAGCATAGGGTGCTGCGTTGGCAGAAAGGATTGCTCAAACAATGACAGGCGATTCGATTCTCGAAATTTCCGGCGTGAGCCGTACTTATACAGACGCGAACGGAGACCCGGTCGAGGCCTTGCAGGACATCAGCCTAACGGTTGAAAAAGGCGAGTTTTTTACGCTTATCGGGGAGTCCGGCTGCGGCAAGACGACGCTTCTGCGGCTGATTGCGGGCCTCGACAAGCCTGAAAAGGGGACAATCTCCCTTGCGGGGAAGGCCATCAAGGAACCGGACCCCGACCGCGGCTATATCTTCCAGCAGAGCAGCCTCTTCCCATGGATGACAGTCGAGCGGAATATCGCGTCCGGGCTGATCGCGCGCGGGGTCTACGAAAAAGAGAAAGGCTCTGTGGCGGAATACATCAGCCTCGTTGGTCTGGAGGGCTTTGAGAAATCCTACCCGCACCAGATTTCAGGCGGCATGGCGCAGCGCGTGGCCATCGCGCGCGCGCTCATCAACAAGCCTTCGGTGCTGCTTTTGGACGAACCCCTCGGCGCATTGGACGCGTTCACGCGCGCGGATATCCAGGACAAGCTTTTGGAGATGTGGGAGCGTGAGCGGACCACGATGATCTTGGTCACGCACGATGTGGACGAGGCCATCTACCTCTCTGACCGGATCGTCATCATGACGCCGCGCCCGGGGAAAATCAGCGAGGTCATCCCCGTGCACCGCGATATGAAGCTCGGCAGGCCGCGAGACCGCGGCTCGGACGACTTCCTCTCCCTGCGCCGGAGAATCCTCGAAAAACTGCATATGGCCGGTACGCGTGAGGATTTGGAGTATGTTCTGTAATGTAAATATATAAATATATATTTAGGGCATGCACCCAGAACAGTTTGACAGGGGGCCGGTTATTATTCTATAATTCAACTTGCCGTCTTAGAGTATACGGCAATGTCGGGGTGTAGCGCAGCTTGGTTAGCGTACTTGACTGGGGGTCAAGGGGTCGTGAGTTCGAATCTCACCACTCCGACCAGAAAACGGCTGAATTTCAACGAAATCAGCCGTTTGCTTTTGGGCGAAAACCGCCGAGTGGCAACGAACTGGCGGCCATGCAGGGGCAATGTAACTGCTCAGACTTGCTTCGTCATTGCGAGCGAAGCGAAGCAATCCAGCGGATAATGGATTGCTTCGCTTCGCTCGCAATGACGAGCAATTGGCTTGCAATAGCATGGTGTCTGAGCAGTTACAGGGCAATAAGTCCCAACAATTTCCATATGCAAAAAACACATATGCAAAAAACGCTTGCAAGCTGCCCGATTGTTATGTTACACTGTCAGGGCTGTCTTATGGAAAACCGCGTAAGACAGTTTTTAGACTGAAAACGTGGATTGATTGAGTATAGACGGAGGACGGCATGAGAGTCAAGGTCACCCTCGAGTGCACAGAGTGCAAGCAGAGGAATTACGACACTATGAAAAACAAGAAGAACGACCCCGAGCGCTTGGAGCTTCGCAAGTTTTGCAAGTTTTGCCGCAGGGAGACGCTTCATAAGGAAACCAAATAAAAGGGGACTGAAATGGCTGACAAGAAAAAGACGGGCGACAAAAATACCAAGGCAAAGTCCGCGCTTTCCCGAGGTATCGAAAAATCGAAAAACCAACGGACTGCCGCGATAAAGTCCAAGCCAAAGAACGCGCCCGCGCAGCAGGAGCGCAGCGGCGGTTTCCGCGAATATTTCAAAGGCGTGCGCATCGAAACGAAAAAAGTCGTGTGGCCGACGCGCAAAGAGCTTGTTTCCTATACGGTCGTCGTGTTCATCGCCTGCGCGTTTTTCGGGCTCTTTTTATGGGGCGTTGACTCCGGGTTTCTCGCGATTATCCGCGAAGTCTTCAATATCAGCATGAGTTAGGCGAAAAAGCGAATGACAACAGAACAGGAAAACAAAGAGATTATTGACAAAAAAAACGCTTTCGCGCTCGACGCGGAAGAGGACGTTTATGATGAGAGCGACAAAGACTCGCCGCGGTGGTATGTCATCCATACCTATTCGGGGCATGAAAACAAAGTAAAGCAAAACATCGAAAAGCTCGTCGAAAACAGCAGCGAGGAAAGCCGGCTGAAGGACAAGATTATCAAGGTCGTGGTGCCGACGGAGGATTTCGTCGAGATGAAAGAGGGGCAGCGCAAGCTCAAATCGCGCAAGACTTTCCCAGGCTACGTCCTTATCAAAATGAAAGTAGACAACGAGTCGTGGTATCTCGTGCGCAACACGCAGGGGGTCACGGGCTTTGTCGGGCATGGCGTCGAGCCTGTGCCGCTCACAAAGGAAGAAGTGCGGCGCATGGGCATCGAAAAGGTTTACATCGAGCTCGATATCCATGTGGGCGACGGCATCAAGGTCATCAACGGGCCGTTTGAAGGCGTAACAGGCGTAGTCGAGGACGTCAATCCCGAAAAAGAGACGCTCAAGGCTCGCATTTCCATGTTTGGAAGAGACACTTCCGTGGAGTTGGTATACGACCAGGTCGAACAACTCTAAAAAATCCCAAAGAAAGGAGGACGGAAAATGGCTAAAAAAATTGATGGATACATAAAGCTGCAGATCCCCGCCGGGGGCGCCAATCCCGCGCCGCCGGTAGGCCCGGCGCTTGGGCAAAAGGGCGTCAACATCATGGATTTTTGCAAACAGTTCAATGCAAAGACCCAAGATCAGGCCGGCACGATTATTCCCGTGGTCATCACGGTATACGCGGACAGATCGTTCAGCTTTGTCACAAAGACGCCGCCTGCGGCCGAAATGCTGAAAAAAGCCGCAAATCTGAAAAGCGGTTCGGGCGAGCCCAATCGGCTCAAGGTCGCCAAGGTCACAAACGCGCAGGTCGAAGAGATCGCGCAGGCCAAGATGGTCGACCTGAACGCATACTCTCTTGAAGGCGCCGCTGCAATGATCAGGGGCACCGCCAGGAGCATGGGGATCACAGTAGAAGATTGACGCGTGGGAGGCGCGGGCTTCGCGAACGGAAGCGCGCCGCAGGGACCACAAGGAGGAAGAAATGCCCAAGAGAGGTAAAAAATACAAAGAAGCGGCGGCACTCGTAGACCGCCTGACGCTCTACGACACAGCCGAAGCGATAGGCCTCGTGCTCAAGGCCGCTCCCGCCAAGTTTGACGAGACCGTTGAGGTCCATCTCAAGCTCGGCGTCGATGGGCGGCATGCGGACCAGCAGGTCAGGGGCGCGATTGTGCTGCCGCACGGCACCGGCAAGACTTCAAGGGTGCTCGTGTTTGCCAAAGGCCCGAAAGAGGTCGAGGCAAAGGAAGCGGGAGCCGATTATGTCGGCGCCGAAGACATGGCCGAAAAGATCCAGAAAGAGGGATGGTTTGATTTTGACGTGGTCGTCGCAACGCCCGATATGATGGGCGTCGTCGGAAGGCTTGGCAAACTGCTCGGCCCCAAGGGTCTGATGCCCAACCCAAAATCAGGCACCGTCACGATGGATATCACGAAGGCGCTCGAAGACATCAAGGCCGGCAAAGTGGAGTATCGCCTCGACAAGACGAACATCATCCACACGCCGGTCGGGAAAGTGTCTTTCGGCGCGGAAAAACTCGCGGACAACTTCAACGCCCTTGTTGAAGCCGTCGTGAAAGCGAAGCCCACGGCTGCGAAAGGCCAGTATCTCCGGAGCGTCACGGTCGCATCGACCATGGGCCCCGGCGTCAAGGTCAATCCGGCGAGGCTCGCGAACAACTAGACATCGATACGCTCATTTTCACGAAGAGCAAGCGCTTTTTCGTGAAAAGGGCGGACGATAGACCGTAGACAGCGGGAGCGCAAGCTCAAAACGAAAATCCCGCCGAGGCCGGAGGTAGAGCATACCGATGACCTATTTCGTTGCGGTAACAAAATAGGTCATTTTTTTATGACCGGAAAGGAGAGATTATGCCATCACAGGAACACCTGAAACAAAAGCAGGCGATCATCGACGAAATCAGCGAAAAAATGCAAAAGGCGAGAGGCGTTGTCGTCCTCGACTACATCGGGATCACCGTCGAACAGGCCGACACGCTGCGCGGCAGGCTGCGCGACGCAGGTCTGGACTACAAGGTCTACAAGAACACGCTTGTGAAGCGCGCGATCGAAGGCACGGACAATGCCGGGCTGGCCGGCGCGCTTGACGGTCCCAGCGCGTTTGCATTTGGCTATGAAGACGCCATTGCGCCCGCGCGCGTGCTCGACGGCGCCATCAAGGAATTCAAAAAGATGGAGTTCAAGGCGGGCTTGGTCGAAGGCGTCCTTTACGATGCCGACGGCATCAAGCAGATTGCCACGATTCCGTCCAAGGATGTGCTGATCGCGCGGTTTATGGGCAGCATCCAGAGCCCAATCAGCAAACTCGTCCGCACCTTCGCGGCGATTGCCGACGCAGGGGAAGGCGGCGCGGAAGCGCCGGCAGATGAAGCGCCGGCAGATGAAGCGGCGGCAGAAGAAGCCGCTGCCGAAACGGGCGAAGCGCCGGCGGAAGAGCCGGCAGCAGAAGCGCCGAACGAAGAAGCCGCTGCCGATGTGGGCGAAGCGCCGGCGGAAGCGCCGGCAGATGAAGCGGCGGCGGAAGAATCCGCTGCCGAAACGGGCGAAACGCCGGCTGCCGAAACAGCCGAAGCGGCCGAAGCGCCGGCGGAAGATCCGATAGCCGAAACAGCCGAAGCGCCCGAAGTTGAAGAAGAATAACGAAAGAAAGGAAACGGACATGGATATTCAAAAAATCATCGATGAAATCAAGGGCGCTACCGTGCTCGAAATCAACGAACTCGTCAAAGCTTGCGAAGAGGAATTTGGCGTATCCGCCGCAGCCCCCGTCGCGGCCGCCGGCGCCGGCCCTGTCGCCGAAGTCGAGGAGCAGACGGAGTTCACGGTCGAGCTCACAGAGATCGGCGCCGAAAAGGTCAAGGTCATCAAGGTCGTCCGCGAAATCACCGGGCTTGGCCTCAAGGAGGCCAAGGACTTGGTCGACAGCGCCCCGTCCGTCATCAAGGACGGCGTCGACAAGGCCGAGGGCGAAGCCATCGCCAAACAAGTCGGGGAAGTAGGCGGCAAGGTCACGCTCAAGTAAGCCCCCGCCCCCAAAGATGCATCAGCAGGCCGTACGCAGGCGGACGTTTGCGTACGGCCTCTTTGTTTTCAAGCAATTTAAAGGTTGCAGTTCAAGCAAAGCAAGCAATGCCTTGGTAACTGCTCAGACACCATGCTATTGCAAGCCAATTGCCCGTCATTGCGAGGGAGCGCAGCGACCGCGGCAATCCATTATCCGCTGGATTGCTTCGCTTCGCTCGCAATGACACTCCCT
>JAITMX010000060.1 GCA_031290775.1 Eubacteriales Family XIII. Incertae Sedis bacterium | reverse complement strand
GGAAGCCGTCGCCGTCGCTGTCGGGATTTTTGGGGTCGGTAGGCGCCCCGCCGTTCTTTGAGCCGCCCACTTCCTCCCCGTCGGCCAGGCCGTCGCCGTCCGTGTCGGGGTTTTTCGGGTCTGTGCCGCGCACATGCTCCTCGCGGTTGGTCAGCCCGTCGCCGTCGTCGTCGCCGTCCGGGTCAGGGTATCCTGGGTCGTTTGGGTCGTAGCCGTATTCCACTTCCCAGCCGTCGGGGAAGCCGTCGCCGTCGCTGTCGGGGTTGGCCGGGTCCGTAGGCGCGCCGCCGTTCTTTGAGCCGCCCGTCTCCTCGTCGTCCGTCAGCCCGTCGCCGTCGCTGTCGACGGACGATGCGAGGACGGTGACTACAACGTCGTATGGGATGGTGTATGGGGCTTCTGCCGCGTGGGCGGCAAGGGGGCTTGATATCGTGAACAGGAGGAAAAAGAAAAACGCGGGGAGGATTGGGATGATGCGCCTTGTCAGGCTATTCCGGGAGCGCCCCCCCCCCAGTTGGGATTAGTTGCCATATGTGTGCTGCGGTATGCCTGCATCTTCTCTGCCCTTCCTTTCGCGAAAACCGGGTGTGGGGCTGCCACGCCCCTGCCGTCTTCCATATAGCTGCGAACAATGACCAACAATATTTTCTGCAATGCGCCCATTATATACCCCTTGCCGCAAAAATGGAAACAGTTTTAAAGCCCTCTGCTCTTTTACCCTTTGCGGGCAGGTGCGGCTGCCGGCACAAATACCTTGCCCGCGCCCGTTGAGAGGCAGCCTTTGATCTCCAGCAAAGTGACAATCGAGGTCAGCGTGCCAACCGAAAACCCCGCTTCCGCCGCGAGGCGGTCGATCGAAATCTCGCCGTGGCGCCTGACGGCCGCCATGACGCGGCTCTCTTCTGCGGGCAGGCTGGCATCGAGCGAGCCGGCGATGTCCGTCTCGATCCCGAGGTCCGCGAGGATATCATCGATGAACACGATGGGCCGCGCGCCGTCCGCAATCAGTTTGTTGCAGCCTACGCTGCCCCAGCGGTTGATATTGCCTGGCACGGCGTAGACCTCGCGCCCCTGCTCGGCGGCGCGTTCGGCCGTGATGAGCGACCCGCTTGAAAAACCCGCCTCGGCGACGACCGTCGCGCACGAAAGCCCGCTGATGATGCGGTTGCGCGCGGGAAACGTGAACCGCGCGCCGCGCGTCCCGTCCGCGTATTCCGACAGAATCAGCCCCGTCTTTTCGATCTCATGCATCAACCCCCTGTTTGACTGCGGGAAGCAGATATCGAGCCCCGTTCCAAACACGGCGATTGTCGGCGTCCCGCCCGCAAGCGCGCCTTTGTGCGCCCACGCGTCAATCCCCTCCGCCATGCCGGAGACGACGCAGACGCCGTGCCCGGACAAGCGTTTCGCAATCGTATACGCGGCCCAGCGCCCGTAGTCTGTCGACTTGCGCGACCCTACGACCGCGACCTTTGGGTATTTGAGCGTCTCGGGGCTGCCGATGAAATACAGGCGCTCCGGCGGGTTCGCGATGAGCGAGAGCATGACGGGATAGCGCGAATCCTTCCTGTCGATATACGGCCTTTCCGTACCTTGCCGTGCCATTCAGGCCAAACCCCTGTACGCGACCGCTTCGGCGATGTGCGCGGCCGTTATGGTTTCAGCGCCCTCCACATCCGCGATCGTGCGCGCAACCTTGATAATTTTTGTGCGCGAACGTACGCTGAACGCATAGTGTTCGTATGACTGCCGCATGATATTCTCCGCTTCCTTTTCCATTTTGCAGTGCCGTTTCATCATTTCCGCCGTGAGCCGGGCATTGGGCGCCCACGCCCCGCCCCTCTCTTCCTGACGCGCGCGCGCCGCCGCCACGGTCGCCCGCATCTGGGCTGTACCCATACAGGCGCGCCCGCCCTTCGCCTCCGCAAACTCCGCTTCCCCGACCGCGCCCATGCGGACGTGGATGTCGATGCGGTCGAGCAGCGGCCCGGAAAGTTTTGACAAATATTTTTGCATCTGCGCCTGCGTGCAGCGGCATTCGTGCGAGGGATCGCCGAAATAGCCGCAAGGGCAAGGGTTCATCGCGGCGACGAGCAGAAAATCGCAGGGGTAGCGACCCTTGAAGCCGACGCGGGAGAGGTCGATATACCGGTCTTCAAGCGGTTGGCGCAACATGTCGAGCGTGCGCCGCTCAAACTCCGGCAATTCGTCGAGAAAGAGCACGCCGCGGTGCGCGAGCGACAGCTCCCCCGGCCGCGGCCTTGCCGCGCCCCCTCCAATGATGGCCGCCTGCGTCGCCGAGTGGTGCGGTGTGCGGAACGGGCGCTCCGTCAGCAATCCGCGCCGCTCCTTCTGCTCCCCCGCGATGCTGTGGATCCGCGTGATCTCCCGGCTTTCCTGCTCGCTGAGCGGCGGCAGGATACCCGGCATGCGCTTTGCGAGCATCGACTTGCCGACGCCCGGGGGGCCGACAAGGCAAATGTCGTGCGCGCCCGCCGCCGCGATGAGCAGCGCGCGCTTTACGGCCTCCTGCCCCTTGACGTCAAAGAAATCGCCTGCGGCGGCCGGCTCCGCCTTCTTCCTTCTGCCGAATACGCCGCCGCGCACGGGCGCGATCTCACCCATCCCGATCAAATGCCCGACCACCTCGGCAAGCGCGGAGACCGGGTAAAAATACAGGCCCGGAAGCTCCTCGACATCGCGGATGTTTTCGGACGGCAAAAAAATATGCTCTACGCCGCACTCCTGCAGACCCAATACCATCGCGACCGCAAAAGCCGTGCGTGTGAGTGCGCCGTCAAGCGAAAGCTCGCCGAAAAAGGCGCTGCGCCCCGAACACGGCAGATTGATCTTCCCTTTCACCGCGCCCGCGAGTATGCCGACCGCAATCGGCAAATCGAAGTGGCTGCCCTCTTTGCGCGTATCCGCAGGCGAGAGGTTGACCGTGATGCGCCGGAGCGGAAATTCATAGCCGCTGTTCGTGATGGCCGCGCGCACGCGCTCCTTCGACTCCCTGACGGCGCTGCCCGGCAGGCCTACGAGGCTGAACGCCGGCAGGCCGGATGTCAGATCCGTTTCGACCGTGACAGGCTCCGTATCAAGCCCGTTGACCGAGACCGTAAGAATTTTTGAAAACCGATCATTGCCCATTGCCCATCCCTGCCCCCACTCCATTCAAAACGCGTTTTCGACATGGTTGAGCTCGCACTCACTGCCAACAAAGACCGCCTCTACCACATCAAACCGCATGTCAAAATCGTTGTAAAGACGATTGATGCACATTTTTTGGGAAAGATACCAAGACGCGACCCTGCGAATATGGCGGATTTTTTTTGCGTTTACCGCCTCGGCGGGGATGCCGAAGACAAGGCTCCGCCTGCTCTTGACCTCGCAAAAGACGAGCAGCTTGCCTTTCACGCAAATCAGGTCGATCTCCCCGACCTTGCAACGGTAGTTTTGCGCAATCACGATAAAGCCCTTTGCCTCAAACATCTCCCGCGCGATCGCCTCGCCCTCCGTGCCGAGCCCAAGATTGTCCAAACGCTCCGGCTGCGAACCCCTCTTCCCTGTCTTGACGTCATTTTTACCTTTAGTATCCATGTTTGTATAATAATGGTATTTACAGATATTGTCAACTATTTTTTTTGAATGATTATACATATTCTGCAGAATGATTATAGCGCGGCGATTGCTGGCAAGGCGCTGGATTTTGTGTATAATGGAACGGTACATGGTAATGGAAAGGGATTTGACATGGGTTATTTGGACGATCTTGCGAAACTGAAAGAACTGCTTGACGCAGGCGCAATCACAAGCAGCGAATACGAACACCAAAAGGCAAACATTCTGAGCGCGAACGCAGATGCCGCAGCGCCCGGCACGGACGAAGCCCGGCCCGGCTACTATCAACAGCCCGGAAATCCATACTGCGCCCCCGGCTACGGCTACTACCCCGAGCAGAAAAGCAAATTGGTCGCAGGCCTGCTCGGCATCTTCCTCGGCCATCTCGGCATCCACAATTTTTATCTCGGATTCCGCAGCAATGCCATCAAACAGTTGGTTCTATCGATCATCGGTTACTGCACCATAATCATCGGCGTCGGTGTCGTCTTGCTCGCCATCGCGGGGATATGGGGATTCGTCGAAGGCGTCAAGGTCTTGGTCGGGTCTCAAAAATTCCTGACGGACGCGAACGGCATCCCGCTCAAGGATTAGCGCCATGAAATTTCCCCATTGGAGCGAAAACAAATGAACATCGAACGCATCATCGAGGGCGCGCTGGAGGCCAATGGCTATGTCCTTTGGCAAAAGGACGGCGGGGAGGCATACGTCATTGATCCCGGATACGCGGCCTCGCGCTACACAAAATTTGCAAAGGCGCACGCGCTGCGGCCCAAAGCGATCCTGCTCACGCACACCCATCACGACCACGCCGGCAAAGCGGCGCATCTCGCCGAAGCTTTCGGCTGCCCCGTCATGGCGCAGCGCGAGGAGCTTGATTATTACAAAGGAAGGGTCGATGAGATTCTTGAGGGCGGCGAGAGGCTCGATTTGGGCGGCGAGCAAATTGACGTCTTGCATACACCCGGGCATACCGCAGGCGGACTCTGTTTTTATTCCGCAAAAAGCCGTGTGGCATTCACGGGCGACACGGTTTTCAATGTTGACATCGGCTACACGCATTTTGCCGGCGGCAGCGCCGAGCGCATGAAAAACAGCCTCCGGGAAGTGGTGGGCAAATGGGCGGACGGCATCACGATCCACCCCGGGCACGGCGACCCCGCGACCATGAAGGCCGTGCGCGAAATCAACCGCGATTACATCGACATGACATCAGTATGAGCAACGTTCCGAAATAAAAACCCCTCGGCAGGCAGAACCCACACACCGACTATGCTATTTTGATTCGCTGCCGTGGCCTTTTGTGGCTATCAAGGTTGGAGCGGATGATGGGAATCGAACCCACGCTATCAGCTTGGAAGGCTGAAGTTCTGCCATTGAACTACATCCGCCTAAAAAAAGCCTTCTCAAAAGACGCCCTTTTGGATATCCCTTGAGAAGAACAGTGATGGAGCGGAAGACGAGATTCGAACTCGCGACCCTCGCCTTGGCAAGGCGATGCTCTACCCCTGAGCCACTTCCGCGCATTATGTCTTGCGACACGCTATTCAGTTGCGGACGCATCCCGGTCGCTTGCGACCGGTGGAACGTCCCATTCGATGACGACAGCGCGTTAGCGCGTGGTCGTCTACCGTGGCACTCTACCGTAGTCGCCTACCGTTGCCAACACCCCCGCCGGTGGCGGAAGCGCATCAATGGTGGAGGGAGAAGGATTCGAACCTTCGTAGGCTTAGCCGACGGGTTTACAGCCCGCTCCCTTTGGCCGCTCGGGCATCCCTCCACATGGAGCTGGCGGAGGGAATCGAACCCCCAAC
>JAITMX010000052.1 GCA_031290775.1 Eubacteriales Family XIII. Incertae Sedis bacterium | reverse complement strand
CCGTTGTACCTCGCACACCTCCGCTGTCCGTTTTCACATTGCCGCTGAAGCGGCGTGAAAAAGGCATCGAGGAGTGCAGCGGCTTTGCCGCGTGGCACTCTACCGTGGTCGTCTACCGTGGCACTCTACGGCTGACGGTTAGGGTGTGAACTGTAACAGCAAGCAGTTTGGGCTGTTTGCACTGTCAATATTTCGCATGTCAATATTTCGCATTGACAGCGCCGCGCAGGTGTGGGATAATAGGCACTGTCAATACGGGATATTGACAGTGCTTATGCGCGTTGCGAGGGAAGGCAGCGAGAATGACAAACGAAGAATGCAGCCTGCTTTACGATTATTACGGGGCTCTTTTGAGTGAACGCCAACGTGAAGTATTTGGCCTTTATTATGAGGAAAACTATTCGCTTTCGGAGATCGCGGCCAATCTCGGCGTGAGCCGGCAGGCGGTGCATATCGCGTTGAACAAAGCATCTTCGTCTCTTAAGGCGTTTGAGGGAAAGCTCGGCCTTGTCGCAAAGCATGCGGCATACGAAAAAGCGCTGAAAGAAGTCCTGGCGAAAGCCGACGGCATTCTGAAAGACAGCTCCCGCGCGGCGGCCATTGACCCTGCGGCGCTGAAAGACCTGCGCCGGATCAAGAAGCTGATCAAAGATTTGGACATATAGATGGCATTTGAAGGCCTTTCCGAAAAACTGCAAGGCGTATTCAAAAAGCTGAAGGGCAAGGGCGTCCTTGGCGAGCGCGACATCGATGATGCGATGCGCGAAATCAAGCTCGCGCTGCTGGAGGCCGATGTCAATTTCAAGGTCGTCAAGGATTTTGTGGCGCGAGTGCGCGAAAAGGCGCTCGGCGTGGAGATTCACGCGAGCCTCAATCCCGGACAGCAGGTCATCAAGATCGTTTCGGATGAACTTGCGATGCTCATGGGCGGTACAAGCAGCAAACTCACATACAGCCCAAGCGGCTTTACGATCCTCATGATGGCCGGTCTGCAGGGCACAGGCAAGACGACGACCTGCGGAAAGCTCGCAATCTATTTAAAGAAAAACGGCAAAAACCCAATGCTCTGCGCCTGCGATATATACAGGCCCGCCGCGATCGATCAGCTCGAGACCGTCGGCGGTGGCGCGCAGGTGCAGGTCTACGCAGATCGAAACAGCCGTGACCCTGTGGCAATCGCGGAGGCGGCAATCAAAGAGGCCAGACGGCTCGGCAAGGATGTGCTCATCGTCGATACGGCGGGGCGCCTGCAGATAGACGAGACGCTCATGGAAGAGCTGCGCGCGCTGAAAAAGGCGATCCGCCCGCACGAGATCCTCTTGGTTGTGGATTCCCTCATGGGGCAGGACGCGGTGAGCTCGGCACAGGGGTTCAATGACGCGCTCGGCGTCGACGGCATCATCATGACCAAGCTCGACGGCGATTCGCGCGGCGGCGCGGCGCTGTCTACAAAGACGGTGACGGGCAAGCCCATCAAGTTTGTCGGCGTCGGCGAAAAGCTCGACGCGCTTGAGCCTTTCCATCCGGACCGCATGGCATCGCGCATACTCGGCATGGGCGACGTGATGTCGCTGATCGAGAAGCTCGAAGATGATTTCGAGGAGGAAAAGGCGGCCGAGCTTGAGCGCAAGCTGAAAAAAATGGAGTTTACGCTGGAGGACTTTCTCGAGCAGATGGGACAGATCAAAAAGATGGGCGGCCTCGCTTCCTTGGTCGGGATGATGCCGGGGCTGGGGCCGGGCAAGCTGTCGGACGAGCAGATGGCCGAAAGCGAGCGCGAGTTTGTGCGTATGGAGGCTGTCATGCGCTCGATGACAAAGGCAGAGCGGGGCGACCCATCGATCCTGAACGCAAGCCGGCGCAAACGGATCGCGGCAGGCTCCGGGCAGCCCGTGTCGCAGGTGAACAGCCTCGTGAAAAAATACGAAGAGGCGCGCAAAATGATGAAATCGTTCATGAAGCCGGGGCGGCGCATGCGTCTTCCGGGCGGAATGTTTTGATCAACACTTTTAAAGGTATATTTTTTAAGGAGGGACAAATGGCAGTTAAAATCAGGCTCAGAAGAATGGGCGCAAAGAAAAAACCTTTCTACAGAATCATCGTCGCGGACTCGCGCAGCCCGAGGGACGGCAGGTTCATTGAGGAAATCGGCACCTACGACCCGCTCAAAGACCCGTCAGAGATCAAGGTGGACGAAGGCAAGGCAAAACAGTGGATTGCCAACGGCGCCCAACCGACGGAAACCGTAAAAGCGCTGCTCAAAAAAGCCGGCGTCGCCGAGTAGTCACTTCACACTGAAGCTATGCAAAGGAGCATCGGAAATGGAAGAACTGGTAAAAACGATCGCGGTGTCGCTCGTCGACAACCCGGATGAGGTGAGCGTTTCGACCATTGAGAAAGATGGCGAAATCGTCATTGAGCTTAAGGTCGCAGGGGCAGATATGGGAAAGGTCATCGGCAAGCAGGGCCGTATCGCGAAAGCGATCCGTGTCGTGGTCAAAGCGGCGGCAGCAAAAGAAAGCAGAAACGTTGGCGTAGAAATCGTACAATAATCCGATCCATGAACAAGATCAAAATCGGGAGGATAGCGGGTGCGCAAGGCCTTCGCGGAGAGGTGAAACTCTATCACGACTCCAGCGATGATGAAGCAATCGGGCGCCTGACCACCCTGTTTTTGCTGCATGACGGCACGGAAACAGCTTTTCGCATTGCGGGGCTGCGCATGCAAAGGCGTACGCCTATCCTGAAACTTGAAGGCATAGATGACCGCAGCGCTGCCGAGGGGTTCGTCGGCGACGAGGTTTGCGCAGATTTGGATGAGGCGCGGCCGACAGAAGCGGACGCCTGGCTCGTATCGGAGCTCGTCGGGCTGGCTGTTTTTACAGAAGACGGCGGCGAGGCCCGGGGCAGCGTGTCAAGCATCATCGCCAATCCCGCACACGACATCATCGAGATCGAAACAGAAAAAGGCAAGGCGTTGCTGCCCTTTATCGACGCTTTCGTGTCCTCTGTCAATCCGGAGGCAGGCCGTATTTTGATCACGCCGCCCAAAGGGTGGGACGAGTAAGCCCTTCGTTATTTTTGCATTACAATGTGTTGACTGTTCTTGTAAGCGCGGCTATATTTCATTAGACTAAAATCATGAAAAGGTCAAAGCGCGCGGGGGCCATCATCGGCGTCATAATGTTTGCTATCGTCATATCCGGGCTGTATGCGATCATTTACGCGGCGCCGCGGATTGAGGGCATCGGCATAAAAACCGAGGTGGTCGGGTATGAAAGCCTGCCGATAGCCGATACGGTGACGGCACTGTTTGTGCGCGATGAAACGCTGTATACGGCTGCGTATTCGGGGAAAATAGATTATATGATTGCCGCCGGCACGAAGGTGCGCGCGGGCAGCCAGGTTATGTATATCGAGCCGGGCGCAGGCGGGGCCGGAGGCGCACCGGAGGCTTTCGAGGCGATTTTGCGGGCGGCCGGCGGCGGCGCGGCGGCAAGCGAGGGCGGTGTATCGCCGACGACGGCCATTGTGAGCTATCTGGGCGATGGCTGGGAAAAAAAAGTGACGCCGGACAATGTCCTGTCGCTGCCCAAGGGCATTTTTGAGGAGGCGCCCGGCGAGGCGGTGGATTTGACGCGGGAGTGGGCGCAGGCCGGAGAGCCGGTTTACCGCATCACGAACAACAACCTGTGGCGCGTCGCGTTTTGGATCGAAAACGCCGACAAGACGGTGTTGGACAAATACAAGATCGGAAAATCTTTGTTGCTCGATCTTGGGACGACGAAGGTGCGCGCTACTGTCGAAACGGCGGAGCCGCGCGGCAAGGACATCTTTGTGGTGCTGAAGTCGGATATATACTATAAAGAGCTCGACAAATACCGCAAGCGCGAAATCGATGTGGTGTTTTCGGAAGTCAGCGGTGCGGTGATCAACAAGCAGTCCGTAAAGCTGAAGCTTGGGCAGCCCGGCGTTTACGTGAAACAGCAGAGCGGGACTTTCAAATGGGTGCCCGTCAACGTGCAGAAGGAATCAGGAGGGCGTTACTTGGTTTCGGAAACGCGCTTTGACGACAAAGACGGGAAGAGCATGTCAACGATCAGGTATTATGATGAG
Source organism: Eubacteriales Family XIII. Incertae Sedis bacterium (assembly GCA_031290775.1). GTDB lineage: Bacteria > Bacillota > Clostridia > Peptostreptococcales > Anaerovoracaceae > WRMW01. Next base: position 4,377 of record JAITMX010000052.1, on the reverse strand, counting down.
ATCATGAGCGATCCCGCCGAGGAAGGATATTGATACCGTGGGCATCAAAGAAAACATCGCTGATGTGCGCGCGCGCATTGCGGCGGCGGCATCCAGATCGGGACGCAGGGCGGAGGATATCACACTCGTTTGCGTGACGAAGACGCGTACGGTCTCCGAGATCGCGGAAGCTCTGAAATCGGACGCTTTTGAGCTTGGCGAAAACCGTGCGCAGGAGTTTTTGGATAAATATGGAAATATCCAAGATATAGCCGAAGAGCTTTCAATAAAACGCAATATAAAGTGGAATTTCATTGGACATTTGCAAAGAAACAAGGTAAAATACATTATTGACAAGGCAGACTTGATCCACTCGGTCGATGGTTTCAAATTAGCCGAGGAAATCGATGCGAGAGCTGCGGGTTCGGGCAGATCGGCGAATGTGCTGATTCAGCTCAACGCAGGCGGCGAAACGCAAAAGTCCGGCGTGGCGATTTCGGAATCCGGAGCGCTCGCGAAAGAGATCGGAAGCCGTTTGCCGCATATCAAACTTCGGGGCCTGATGGCTGTCGTCCCGGCAGTGGGCGATCCCGAGGAAGCAAGGGGATATTTCCGGGAGGCCAAACGGGCATTTGACGTTCTCGCGAAACGGTACGATGGGGCAGGTGAAGGATTTGACCATTTATCGATGGGGATGACGCATGATTTTGAAGTCGCGATCGAAGAGGGAGCGACGATGGTGCGCGTAGGCGCCGCGATTTTCGGGCCGCGCAGTTATGAAACGGAGGATGTGTAATGGTGGGCTTTCTCGATAAAATCAAAGATTTGTTCGACACCGATGACGAGGAGTATGGCTACGAAGAAGAAGACAATTTCGACGAGCCTGAACCAAAGCCGTACGGCTCCCAGCCGCGCAAGACATACGGGCTGGCTGCCGGCACAGAGGCGTTGCCAAAACGCGAGCCCTTGCGTGAGCCGCTGGCGCGGGAGCGGGAACGTGAGCGCGAAAACGTGATTCCGCTCCGCGGGCGTGAGGCGCTCCAGCGTTTTACAGAAAAATTCAAGATCGTGGTCATCGAGCCAAAGGCCTTTGACGAGTGCCCGAAACTTGTGGACAGCCTGAAAACACGCAAGCCGGTCATCATCAATCTCGAACATATCGAAAACGATACGGCGCGCAAGATTTTCGATTTCCTGTCCGGCGCAACCTATGCGCTGAACGGCAACGTACAGAAGATCGCGCAAAACATCTTCGTATTCCTGCCGGAAAATGTAGATGTTCAATCCGGCTCGGATACACACGCACAGGGCTTCAAATACGGGGAAGACAAAGCCGATCCGTGGACATAAATGATATTCATCATACTTGCGAACATCATCAATGTCGTCTGCAACATCCTGATCATCGTCATGTTGGCCCGGTCGGTGCTGAGTTGGATTGTTTATTCCGGCAATCAATACAATACGCAGCTCGGCCGCTTGTTTCAGATTCTGACGGCGCTCACGGAGCCTATCGTGGCGCCCGTGCGCCGTTTGATTTCGCGGTTTATGAATACGGGCTCGGTCGACTTTGCCCCGCTTGCCGCATTTTTCATCATCATCATTGCGAGCAGAATCCTCACGAGGATTCTGTACGCGTTGGCATGAGGCGATATGGTTACGCCGTCCGCGATAGAAAAAAAGGAATTTACGCGGGGCGTCCGCGGATACAAGGAAGAGGAGGTCGACCAGTTCCTTGATTTGATTGCGGTCGATCTTGAAGCGCTTTTGCGCGAAAACGCGTCGCTTCGGGACAGCCTGAAAACGCTCACGCAGGAAACAGAGCGCTATCGCGGTTCCGAAAACGCGATTTTCAATACGCTTGAGGCCGCAAAGTCGCTGATGACGGACATCAGCGCGAGCGCGGAAAAACGCGCGGAAATCGTGCTGAAAAATGCCGAGCTCGACGCGGAGCGGATTCGCCGCGACGCGCGGGAATCCGTTGAGCGCATGACGGAGGAGGCAGTCAGCCTCTCGCGGCGCTGGGAGCTTTTCAGCGCCCGCTTCCGCAATCTGCTGGAAACCGAGCTCGACCGTTTTGACAGCTATTCCGCAGGCTTGCTGCTCGAGGAACCGGATGCCCACAAGTTTTCGGGCGGGCGCCAAGCGCCCGGCGCCGGGCAGGCGGCGTCCGGTCCTTTGTCGATGATGAGCCCGGACAAGACTTTCAAAACCCCGAAGCGGCCGTGAAAAGCAAACCCTTCTTTATCCTTTATTTTGTTATGTGCGCGGGGCTGCTTTGCGTCGATCGCGCCACGAAAAATTACGTGGCGTCGCATATGGCGCTCGGCGAGGCCATCCCATCGCAAGACGCATTTTTCGCGATTCGCTATACGGTCAACACGGGGGTTTCTTTCAGCCTGTTCAGCGGGCACGCCGAAGTCCTCATTGTGCTTCAGAGCATCCTTTTTGCCATCGTGGCGATCGCTTGTGTTTTCACATACCGCAAGCTGCGCCATCCGGCGCTGCAAATCGGATTGGCCTGGATCGTCGCGGGCGGCGCGGGCAATCTCATCGACCGCGTCCGTTATGGGCACGTGGTGGACTTTATTTCCGTCGGCAGTTTTCCGATCTGGAATTTTGCGGATATGTGCATCGTCGGCGGCTGTATCCTGCTCGGGATATATATTTTGTATTTTTACGAAAAACGGGCGGGAGAAGCAAATGATTCTCTCATGGGCCGGCCAAATGGCTGACGAGCTGTACACCCTGACGGACGAGTACGAGGAACGCGAGGTTGTTTTTGGCGAAGGGGACGAGGGCAAGCGGCTCGATGCCGCGCTGACCGGGCGTTTTCCCGACCTGAGCCGCAGCCGCATCCAGGCAATCCTCGAGAACGGGCTCGCAAGGCCCGAGGGGCTCGCGAAAAACACCCGCGTGAAGATGGGTGACAAAATAATTATTACGGTACAGGCGCGGATGCCGCTCACGGCGCTGCCCGAGGATATCGAAATCGATGTCGTGTACGAAGACAATGACGTGTTTGTCGTAGACAAGGCGCGCGGCATGGTCGTCCATCCCGCAAAGGGCAACACGTCGGGGACGCTTGTGAACGCGCTGCTCGGGCGCGGCGCGCTGTCCGCCGCGGGCGGCGTTGTCCGGCCCGGCATCGTCCACCGAATCGACAAAAATACGAGCGGGCTGATTCTCGTCGCAAAAAATGACAAGGCGCACGCGGCGCTGGCCGGACAATTTGCCGCGCATACGCTCACGCGCCGCTATATGGCAATCGTTCTCGGAGGCTTCCGCGAGGAGTCGGGAACGGTGGACGCGCCGGTCGGGCGCGACCCCAAAAACAGATTGAAACAGGCTGTGCGCCCTGGGGACGGCAAACGCGCCGTGACGCATTGGCGCGTGGCGGAGCGCCTCAGCGGCAGATACGGCGCCTATACGGTGCTTGAGCTCACGCTCGAAACGGGCAGGACGCATCAGATCCGCGTCCATATGGCGTCTATCGGGCGTCCTGTGCTCGGCGACGACCTTTACGGCGCGGCGCGAGGGCCGGCCGCCGGGACTGGGCAGTACCTGCACGCGGGCGTCCTCGGCTTTGACCACCCCGCCACCGGGGAACGGCTCGTATTTGAAAGCCCGCTTCCCGCGTATTTCACGGAGATGCTTGAAAAACTGCGGTGAACAGCGGCGGCAATGCCTTGTGTGTGAGGGAGCGCTTCGCGCATGAAAAAGGCCGGCCCGCAAGGGCCGGCCTTTTTTGTGTCCTATATGGTTTGTTTGCGAATTTTGCCGAAACGCGGGAAGCCTATACGGCTTTTGTGACTTTGCCGGCGCGCAGGCATTTTGTGCACACGTTGATGTGGCGCACTGTGCCGCTTTCGTTCACTTTGATCGACTGGATGTTGGCGTTCCATTTGCGCCTCGTGTGGCGGTTGGAGTGCGAAACGTTGTTGCCGCTCGTCTGGCCTTTGCCGCAGACCACGCATTTCTTTGACATATTGCTTCCTCGCTTTCGTTGCTTGTATCCATATAACGGTCCCGAAAGACCCGCTCTTGCAAACGTATGCTAAAAAATGTACCATAAAGCAAGCGTGAATGCAAGCGAATTTTGCGCATATCACGCGGTATGTAACGGGTGGTGGGTATGTAACCCTTGCAGGAATACCGTCATTGCGAGGGAGCGTAGCGACCGCGGCAATCCATGAACCACTGGATTGCTTCGCTTCGCTCGCAATGACAGTGGTACAGGAGCTTGACAGCCCTAACCCGGTTTGCGAAGCAAATTGATGGTAGGACGTCTGCCAGGCTTGCGCGGCTTGCCAGTCCTATCCCGATTCGCCTTGCGAATCGTTGGAAGGACGGCTGCCAGGGATTCAAGCGCTTTAGCGCTTAGAATCCTACGGCTTA
>JAITMX010000014.1 GCA_031290775.1 Eubacteriales Family XIII. Incertae Sedis bacterium | reverse complement strand
GTCGCACCGACCAAAATCAAATAAACTTTGAAAAACCTGCTGTTTTGCAGCTCCTCGTTCCGCTTCTTCATACTGGAACATTATATATCAAATTCGCTCCGATAGATAACATCATTTTGGCGCCCGCCCCTACGCCTTCTTTCGGATCACAACGCGAACCAGGCCGGCATCTGTCGGCGTGCCCGCCATCGTGGCGCCGGCGAGCGAAATATCGTTTGCAAGCCAAGGCGGCACGTGGCTGCACGTCAAGCGCAGCTCTTTGAAGTCCCCCTTCAAAAAATCCTTCAGCGCCATCTTGGAAGACACCTCCGGGTGCGCCGCCTGCATCTTGACGAGATCGAGCGTATAGATGCCGCAGGCGGATGTCGGCAAGGGCTTCGTGGGATAGTCTTCTTCCTCCGGCGGCGCCGCAGCCGCGGCCGCGACGTCCTGAAGGATATCCGCCAGCAACGCGTCTGTCAGCACGTCCGCCTCAAACACCTCAAACCCCTGCCGGCAAAACACATGGTAGGGAATCCCCGCGATCTCGCGCCCGACGACGATGCGGCAGTCCGGCATGCCCGCAATCAAGGCACGCAGCGTCTTGTTCAGCGCCGACGGAGAGGAATAGTCGAGCGCCGCCGGTATGGTGGCGCCCACCGTCCAGCCGCCCGCGCCTTCCGCGCCCCGCGCGTAGACAGCGACCGCCTCCGCGTCCTCCGCCCCCGCAAGCGCCCCGTCCCCGCGCAAGAGCGCCGCAATTTGTTGATGTTCCATTTTCAAATCCGCAGCGCCTCGACCGGCGTCCCGTTCTCCAAATGCCCCTCCGCGATGGTTTCAATGGCATCCGGCGTCAGATTGCCGTACCAGACCCCCTCCGGGTAGACGGCCCTGGCCGGCCCCTTGCCGCACACGCCGAAGCAGCCCGCCGTGCTGACCAAGACCTCTCCGGAGAGCTCGCGGTCGTCGATTTCCCCCACCAATTTCCCGATAATGCTTTCCACACCGCGCGTGTGGCATATGCCTTTCGCGTCGCCCCGCAACTTCGCGCCCGTACATACGAACACATGGTATTTCGGATTGACCATTTTGCGCCTCCTTCATTTCCTTTGTCATTCCGGGCAACGATCCGGAATCCAATGAGTGCCAAAATTCTCCTCGCCGCTGTTTTCACGGCATCACAGATCACATCGCAAGTCGCGTCCGCGCGGCATTGGCGGCAGTGACGCATCTGCGGCAGGATTGCCTCGCGGCGCCTTGCCATAGGCAGTGCTTGGAAATAAACTTTGCAAATTTGGCACAGGATTTTTTTCGGCTGGCAAGGCGCACCTCTGCTGGCTGAGGTACAGGAGCTTTAGCTCCGTCGTACCTCGCGGTCAGGCGGAAAAAAGACAAGCCAAATGCAAAGGTTATTTTCAAGCACTGCCATAGTACTTCTCATACAACTCCCTGCGGAACGTCGTCTCCACGCCGGAAATCACCGCGTTTGTGATGCGGTCGAGCAGCATGAGCCCGCCCTCAAAGCCAAGCGTGCGAATCCGCTGCCCGCCGACATGGTCATGCACGGGAAAAGCGCAGCGCACCAAAGGCACCTGCGCGGCTTCCGCAATCCGCCGCCCGTCCGAATTGCCGACGAGGACGTTGACGCCCAGCTTCTTCACATACGATTCAATCTCCGCAAAGTCGCAATCGTCCAGCGCCACAGGCTTCTCCCCGAGGTGAAAGCCCGCCAGGCCCGCAAGCTCCGGCTCCAGCATCTCGCGAAACGACGGGCAAACCGAACCCGTAGCGGCCACCACCGGCATCGCGCCATTCTCGACGAGCAATCGGCAGACGGCGAAAACGAAGTCCGGCTCGCCAAAGACCGCCGCGCGCGCCTGCGCGTTGTATTTGTGCGAATCCACCATCGCGTCCAAAAACCGCCCGCGCTCCTTCTCGATCCCATCTGTGACAATCCCGCCGGCAAGCGAAAGCAGCGCGATCAAGCGATCCGTGTCGCGCAGCGAAACCGGCAGCGCCGTGCGGCGAAGCGGCACGCCGTATTTCTCCAAAAGAAACTGCCCCGGCGAATAAGAGGGGTCGAAAAACGACGACATCTCAATCGTGCATGTTGCCCCGGCCATCTGCGCAATTTCCGCCAGGGAAGTCCCCGCCATCGGCAGGCGGTCGTAGGCCTCTTTGTGTACCCCGTCAAGATTCTCCGACAAATCCGGCAGAAAAATCGCGTCTATCCCCATCCCGGAAACCAATGCCTTCAAAAACCGCGTATCGGCCGGCGAGATCATATTCGTGACGATGTTGACCTTGCCGTTCGGCGCCGCGTCCGGCTCGGTCTGCGAAACAAGCGCCCGCAGCGTGCGGAAAAAACCCTCGAACTGCGTCCCCGAATACCCCGCCGAAGCCACCGTGACGATCTTCACGCGCAGCCCCGGGTGTGCTTCCACATACCGCGCCACAATCCCTTCCGTATCCTCGCCGATCGTCTCCGCCAAACACGTCGTAGGCACGCCAATCACATCCGGGTCATAGAGCCGTATCAAATTGTCGAGCCCTTTCATCAGGTTTTTTTCGCCGCCGAAAACCGCGCCTTCCTCCGTCAGCGAGGAAGACGCGACGTCCACAGGCTCATTGTAATGCGTCGCCATATGCCGCCTGATATACGTCGCGCAGCCCTGCGACCCATGCAAAATCGTCATGCATTTCCTGACCCCGTAAAATGCGCTGATGCTCCCCATCGGCATGCACATCTTGCAGGGGTTGGTATTCAGATTGACAAAATTTTTATCCATATTTTTATCCATAAGCGACGCCCCCTGTGCCATTCCTGGGCGCAAAGCAAGCCGGGGATCCGGTGGCCGCTGATTCCTCGGCAGCCCCCGCCATATACCGCCAAACCGGATTGTTGATCGAGCGATGCACCTCTTTCGTGAAATTGACCACGCCCTCATACCCCGCCAGCGCATGCCTGCGCTCATGGTTGTGGTCGCA
>JAITMX010000161.1 GCA_031290775.1 Eubacteriales Family XIII. Incertae Sedis bacterium | reverse complement strand
CAAACCGGTGTCTTGCTCGCGGAAAAAGCGCTTGCGGGCATCGAACGCGGCGACCGTGTCAGGTATGTGCTGCGCGGGATGGCGTTGTCGATGCGGGGCACAGAAAAATAAGGAGGGTTCCATGCGCACAGTCGCTACTGTAAAATTCAGAACATCTCAAAAACATTATTATTTCGATCCTGCGGGAATCGAGATTGGCTGCGGGGACCGCGTCGTTGTTGAGACATCGCGGGGCGTTGAGCTCGGAATCGTACGCGGCGGCCTCATCACCGTTTCAGAAAAGGAGTTTGGGAAAAGCATCCGGCCGATACTGCGCAAGGCCGCGCCCGAAGACATCATGCAAGACAAAAACAATCTTGAAAAGCGCAAGGAAGCCGTGCGCATGTGCAAACAGAAGATCGCGGAATATAAATTGCAGATGAAGCTCATCGATGCCGAATATACCTTTGACAGCGCCAAACTCATCTTTTATTTCACAGCCGAAAAACGGGTGGATTTCCGCGAACTTGTAAAGGATCTGGCCGGGTATTTTCGTACGCGCATCGAATTGCGGCAGATCGGCGTCCGGGACGAGGCGCGCATCCTTGGCGGGTTTGGCACCTGTGGCCGCGAGCTCTGCTGCAAGGGATGGCTGATGGATTTTGAGCCGGTGTCGATCAAGATGGCCAAGGTTCAAAACCTCTCGCTGAACCCGGGAAAGATCTCGGGCTGCTGCGGTAGGCTGATGTGTTGCCTGAAATACGAAAATGACGTCTACGTGGAGATGAAAAAGGGATTGCCTGATGTTTGGGAAGTCGTCGAAACAAAAGCGGGACGCGCCCGCGTCTGCGACGTGAACATATTCGACGGCATTGTCCGCGTCAAATATATCGAAGAAGAGCGGACACATGACCAACTAGAAAAACTCGGCAACGATATTTTTGAGTTTGACAAGTCCGAAGTAAAACGCTGCGGCAAGAACGGAAAGGGAAGGCCGGGCGAAAAGGGGTCTGCCTCGGGGCTATAGGGTTTTCAACTCGTCGAGACACATGCGGCATATATTTTTGTTGTGGATGTTTTGCACCTCGACAGCGCTCCCGCAGAAGATGCAGGCGGGTTCGTATTTGCGCAGGATGATGTTGCTGTCATCGACGAAAATCTCCACGGGATCCTCTTTCTGGATGCCGAGCGTACGCCTGAGCTCCATGGGGAGCACAATCCTGCCGAGTTCGTCAACTTTTCTTACAATACCGGTTGCTTTCATGTCCATTGCCCTCGCTTAACTTGAAATAATAAACAATAAATATACTATTTGGTGATAATACCATCAATTCCCAAGCGTGTCAAGCCTAATTCTTTTTGTTTTTGCCCGCGTCCCCTTTTCCTGCGCCGCTTGCGCCTCCGGCGCTCTTTTTCTGGGCAGCCTTGGCGATCTGGGAGATGGCCTTGATGATGGCCGGCAGGACATTCAAAACACCTTGGCCGGATTTGATCTTTTTGGATGTCTGCTCGATCAATTTGTCAAGCTGCTGGGTGCGTTCGGAAGCGATGTGGGACACGATCTCGAAATCGGCAAGCACCTTTTGCGAGTGCTGCAGCGTCTTGATCAGGTTGTAAGCCGCTACGATCAGGTAGACCGCGAACACGATCCCCGCGATGATCAGCAGGCAAAGCAAGGCTGATTTTATATCAATGGTTAAAATATGCGACCCTCCGATCGATTTTCATTATATTATAGGAATAATTATATAAAATTTGTAAAATAATGCAAGGGATTATTACAAAAAGATTGCACAATCGGGAAAGTCTTGTGAAAGTAGGGGCGCCGCCCTTGTAAACGGGAGCGCGGCAAAATATAATAAAACAAGAATGGCTGCAATCATTGTTGAAAAATCAGACCGGCTTGAGGGGACAGTGCAGGCAAGCGGCTCCAAGAACGCCGTACTGCCCTTGCTTGCCGCGACGCTGCTCACGGACGAGCCTTGCGTGCTCGGCGGCGTGCCGGTGCTGAAGGACGTCGAGGTGATGTGCCGCCTGCTCGGCTGCCTCGGCGCGGAGGTCGAGGGCGACAGGGCTGCGGCCCAAATCCGTGTCCGCGCAAAGGCAATCCGGACAAATGTCGCGCCGCCGGAACTCGTCAAGTCGATGCGCGCCTCGATTGTCGCGATGGGGCCGTTGCTCGCGCGCACGGGCGGGGCGGGCGTGCCGCTGCCCGGCGGCTGCGCGATCGGCGACAGGCCCATCGATCTGCATATCAAGGGCTTTCGCTCGCTCGGGGCAAAAGTGGAGACGGGGCAGGATGAAAACGGCGGTTTTGTGAGCGCCGAAGCGCGGCGGCTGAAGGGCGCCGAAATGTATCTTGACTTTGCAAGCGTCGGCGCCACGGAAAACATCATGATGGCGGCCGCGCTTGCGGAAGGGACGACGATCATCGAAAACCCCGCGCAGGAACCCGAGATCGTCGACCTCGCCAACTTTCTGAACAAGATGGGGGCGAGAATCCGCGGCGCCGGCACGGATATGATCCGGATCGAGGGCGTCGAAAAACTGCATGGCGCGGAACACAGCGTCATCCCCGACCGCATTGAGGCGGGGACGTTCATGCTGGCAGCGGCGATTACGCGCGGCAGCGTCCTCGTCGACAATATGCTGCCAAACCACGTCGTGCCCATTATCGCAAAGCTCCGCGAAACGGGCGTCTATGTCCGCGAGGAGTTTGGCGGCCTCCGGATCGACGCGACACGCGGCACGCTGCGGGCGACGGATATCAAGACATTGCCTTATCCCGGGTTCCCGACGGACATCCAGCCGCAGTTTATGGCATACCTCGCGACCGTGTTGGGTTCTTCGACGGTCATCGAAACGGTCTTTGAAAACCGGTTCATGCATATCGATGAGCTCAATCTCATGAACGCGGGGATTGAGGAAAAGGGCCGGCGCGCGTCCGTCCCCGGCGAAGCGGCGCTCAGGGGCGCACGGGTGCGCGCGACGGATTTGCGGGCGGGGGCGGCGCTGATTTTGGCGGGCCTTGCCGCAGAAGGGAAAACGACGGTGTCCGATATCTACCACATCGACAGGGGATATGAGGATTTGACCGGCAAGCTCAAAAAATTAGGGGCGAAAATTTCGCGTTTGTGATACAATGGGCGCAGAGGAGTTCTTCACGGAATTGGTCGATTTTAACAGCGTTCATCATGTTCATTGCATCGGTATCGGCGGCATCGGTTTATCCGCAATCGCGGAGATTTTGCTAAACAAGGGTTTTGCCGTTTCGGGATCGGATTCCGAGGAAAGCGATATCACGGACCGTCTCATCAGCAGAGGCGCAAAAGTCTATCTCGGCCATCGCGAAAAAAACATCGGGGATGCGGAGCTTGTGATTTATTCAGCGGCTGTTCCGCAAAACAACCCGGAGCTGCGCGCGGCGCGCGCGAAAGGGGTGCCTGCCTGTACGCGCGCGGAGGCTCTAGGCGAGCTCATGAAAGGCGCCGAGAGCAGCATCGCCGTCGCGGGCGCCCACGGCAAGACGACGACGACTTCGATGATATCTTTGATTCTCCGAAACGCCGGCAAGGAGCCGACGATCCTCGTGGGCGGCAACCTGTCCGAAATCGGCGGCAATGTCGCGGTCGGGGGCGCGGATTATTTCATCACGGAAGCCTGCGAGTACATGGACAGTTTTCTGGCGCTGTGCCCGAAATACGCCATCATCCTCAACATCGACAGCGACCATCTCGATTATTTCAAGGATATCGACCATATTGTGCGCTCGTTTGAGCGTTTCGCAAATCTTGTGCCGCCGGGCGGCGCGGTCTTTGCCTTTGACGCCAACCCCTTTGTGAGCAGCATATTGAAAGATCTGAAACGGACCTGCGTCACGTTCGGCTTTCACGAAAAATGCAACTACCGCGCGGACAACATCGAATTTGGGCGGGACGGCTTCCCCACGTTTTCGATCGCGGTCGACGGGGAGCCGATGTGCCGGATACGGCTGCAGATCCCGGGCGAGCACAACATCGCAAACGCGCTCGCGTCCGTCGCGTGCTGCATCACGATGGGCATCGACCTCCGCGTGATCGTGGAAACGCTGGAAGGCTTCAAGGGGACGCAGCGCCGTTTTGACATCCAGGGCTATACGACGGGCGGCGTCAAGATTGTGGATGACTACGCGCACCACCCTGCGGAGATCGCGGCGACGGTCGAGGCGGCGCGAAAGATACCGCACGAAAAGATGTGGCTGCTTTTCCAGCCTCACACTTACACGCGCACGCTTGCGCTGCATGACGATTTTGCGGAGGCGCTTGCCTCTGCCGACAAGATTGTGCTCACGGAAATCTACGCGGCGCGCGAAAAAAACACGCACAACGTGAGCTCAAAATCGATTCTCGAAAAAATGAGGGAAAGCAATCCCGGCAAGGAAGTGTGGTATATCGAGAACTTTGGCGAAATCGCCGACTTTGTGCTTGCGAACGCGCAGCCGGGCGACCTCGTCATCACGATGGGCGCCGGGGACATCTATCAGGTGGGCGAGACGATCCTCGAAAAAGACCGTTTGGCATATATGGGGCAGGCGAATGGCGATTTTTAAAAGCGAAATCGAGCAGGAATACGAAGCGAAGACGCAGCGCCGCCGCCGTCTCAATCTGGCGTTTGCGGAAAAGGGCGTCGTGTTTTTCGATCTCGACCAAGCGCTCGTCGAGGAGGGCGTCCGGATCGGCGCCGGGACCTATATCGGGCCGGCAGCGATCATCACGGGCCGCACGGCCATCGGCGAAAACTGCGTGATTGGGCAAGGCTGCCGCATCGACAACTGCGAAATCGCGGACGGCGTCGAGCTCGACCATTCCGTTTTGAAAGACAGCAAGATCGGCGAAAAAACGACGGTGGGCCCCTTTGCCTATGTACGGCCCGGCAGCGTGGTCGGGCGCCGCTGCCGCATCGGTGATTTTGTCGAGGTGAAAAACAGCCAAATCGGCGACGACACGAAAGTTTCGCATCTTTCCTATATCGGCGATTCGGAACTCGGCGCCGGCGTCAATGTCGGCTGCGGCGTCGTGTTTGTCAATTATGACGGGGCGGAAAAACACCGCTCGACCGTAGGGGACGGCGCTTTCATCGGCTGCAATGCCAATATCGTATCGCCTGTGTCCATCGGCGCCGGCTCGTATATCGCGGCGGGCGGCACGGTCACGCGCGATGTGCCGCCGGGCGCGTTGTTTGTGGCGCGCGACAAGGGGCGCAATATCGAAGGTTGGGCAGGGCGGCGCGGGCTGCTCGGTTCACGTTTGGAAAAACAAGGAGGCCAAGAATGAGGATCGGAGGATCTTTCCCGGAGTTCAAAATTTTTACGGGCAATTCAAACATCGCGCTCGCGGAGGAAATCGCGTCGATCATGGGCAAGCCGCTCGGGAAAGCGGATGTGGGCACATTTTCGGACGGGGAGATTTCGGTCAATGTCTTCGAGACCGTGCGCGGCCGCGATATTTACATCATCCAGTCCACGAGCAATCCCGTCAACAACAACCTCATGGAACTGCTTATCCTCATCGACGCGATGAAACGCGCGTCCGCAGGGCGCATCAATGCGGTCATCCCATATTATGGGTACGCAAGGCAGGACCGCAAAGCCAAGGCGCGCGACCCGATTACGGCAAAGCTTGTCGCGGATCTGATCAGCGCGGCGGGCGCGGACCGCGTCGTGACGATGGATTTGCACGCAGCGCAGATACAAGGCTATTTTGATATTCCCGTCGACCACCTGCTCGGCATGCCTGTGCTCGTCAAGTATTTCAAGAAAATGAAGCTGCCCGACCTCATCATCGTCTCCCCGGACCACGGCAGCGTGACACGGGCGCGCAATATGGCGCAGCCGCTGAACGTGCCGATCGCGATCATCGACAAACGTCGGCAAAAGGCGAACGAAAGCGAGATCATGCACGTGATTGGCGATATTGAGGGCAAAAACTGCATCCTCGTGGACGATGTCATCGATACGGCCGGCACGATTACAAACGCGGCAAACAAGCTGACGGAGCTCGGCGCGCAAGATGTTTATGCCTGTGCGACGCACGGTGTGCTGTCAGGCAAGGCGATCGAGCGCATCCAGGCGTCCACGATCAAAGAGATGGTTTTGCTGAACACTGTGCCGGTGCTCGGGGAAAAACAGATCGACAAGATCAAGGTGCTGTCGGTCGCGCCGATTTTCGCGGAAGCGATGGGCAATATCCATAACAATGATTCCGTCAGCAAGATTTTTGCCTGAGGGGTTTCCGGCATGGTCGTGATCGTTGGGCTCGGCAATCCCGGCGCGAAGTACGCGAACACAAAGCACAACATCGGCTTCATGGCGGTTGACCTGCTTGCCGGCCGCCATGGGATTTCTATTTCAAAACTGAAGCACAAGGCGCTGGTCGGCGACGGTTTCATCGCGGGCAAAAAGACTCTGCTTGCCAAGCCGCAGACCTTTATGAACGATTCCGGGCAAAGCGTGCGCGACATCGTGAACTATTACGATGTCCCCATGGAGGAGCTCATCGTGGTCTACGACGATGTCGATATTCCCGTCGGCACGCTGCGCATCCGGAAAAAGGGCAGCGCGGGCACGCACAATGGCATGAAAGATATCATCTATCTGCTTGAGGATGACGGTTTTCCGCGGTTTCGCATCGGGATCGGCGCGGAGCACGGGCGCGTCCCGCTGCGGGACTATGTGCTGTCGGGCTTTTCCGGGGAAGATTTGGCCGCGACGCGGGACGCAGTGGCGCGCTGCGCCGACGCGATCGAGACGCTGCTTGCGGAAGGCATAGACGCCGCGATGCTGAAATACAATATTTCCGCGAAGAGGGCGGGGAAAGAGAAAGAAGGCGAAGGGGGAGGGAAAGAGAAAGACGAAGGGAAAGGAAAAGGGGAAGGGGAAGAGAAAGAAAAAGAGAAAGGGAAAGAAAAAGAGAAAGGGCAAGAAAAAGAGAATGTGAAGGCGGAAGGGGCCGATGGCTGACCCGGCGCACGCGGGGCTGCATCACGCGGGCCTTGAGGATTTGCAAGCGGCGCCTGCCGTTGCCGATCTCGCGCGCGGCGCGGGGAGGGGGGCGAAGGTTCTCGTTGTCCTCGCGACGCAGGGCGCGGCCGCGTCTTTTGCAAAGCAGATCGCGTTTTTTCTCAGGGAAGATGAATTTCGGATCGTGGCGCTGCCTGAGGACGACCCGCCGTTTTTGCGCGTGGAGGCGCGGAGCCGCGAAGCGGAGGCCGCCCGCCTCGAAGCGATGGCGGCGCTGACGCAGCCCGGCGCGGCGGTCATCGTCTGCCCGGTGAGCGCCGCGATCAAGGATGTGTGCCGCCCGGAAGTTTTCAAAGCGGCGCGGATTGAGCTGTCCCCGCATGGAAGCGGCGTATCGTCAAGGGATGGGCTCATATCCCGCCTCGCGGCGCTCGGATACCGCCGCGAGCCCTATACGGAGAGCCCCGGAGAATTTTCGGCGCGCGGCGATATCGTGGACATTTTCCCGATGAACTCGGGCGAGCCTTACAGGGTTTCTTTTTTTGATGCGGATATTGAGAATATTCGCCCGTTTGAGCCGGAAACGCAGAAATCGCGCCCGCCCGGGGGCCTCGTTTTCCCGCTTGTCGTCGCGCCGGCGGAAGAGCCCGCGTCCGGGGCGCAGACTGCGGAGGGTTTGGGCGGCGCCGGGCGCGGCGGCGACATCAGCGCCGGCGCGCCTCTTTGCCTCGCGGACTGGATAGGCGCGGGGGACGTCTTTGCCTGCCTCGATCCCGCCCGCGTCTTGCAGGCGCTCGAGCTGCGGGAAACGGAGGCGCTGCACGACTTCGAGGCGTTGCTGGAAGAAGGAGAGGCGGCGGAGGGGGACTGGTACGCCTATCGCGGCGGGGATGCCTGGTGCGCGCTGCTGGCGCGGAAAAGGCCGCATTTGTTCACGCCGTACGGGGCGCTGCCCGAAGGCGCGGTATACGAGCGCGCGGAGACCGTTTCCTACGAAGCGAAGCACACCGCCGCTTTTTACGGGCAGCTTGATCTGCTCTCCGCGGAACTCAAGCGTTACCTGCATCAAGGGTTTACTGTAACAATTGTTGCGTCTACCAAGACACGGCTCGACACGCTGCGGGATTTTGCCGAGCAGGAAGGGCTTGCGGACCGGGTCGGCTTTGCTGTCGGCGAGCTTGCGGCAGGTTTTGAACTCACAAAGGAAAGGCTCGCGTGGCTTTGGGACGGCGATATCTTTCGGGGCGCGAAGAAAAGCCGCCGCTCCCGGCTCAAGGGGCACGAAAAGATCGCGGCGTTTACGGATATCGAAAAAGGGGATTACATCGTCCACGAAAAGCACGGCATCGGCGTATACAAGGGAATCCGCACGATTGAGGCCTATGGCAGCTCGCGCGACTATCTGACGATCGCCTACGCGGGCCAAGACATCCTGTATATTCCGGTCGAGCAGATGGAGCGGGTGCAAAAATATGTCGGCGGCGGCGAAAAGCGCCCGCGCGTCAGCAAGCTCGGCACTGACGACTGGACGCGCACCAAGGCGCGGGTGCGCGCGGAGATTGAGGAATACGCCGCCGAGCTCATAGGGCTCGCCGCCGAGCGCAAACTCGCGCCGGGCTTTGCGTTTTCGCCCGACACGGTCTGGCAAAAGGATTTTGAGGACCGATTTCCTTTTGAGCCGACGCCCGACCAACTGCGCTGCTTTGAGGCCGTGCGGCGCGATATGGAAAACCCGTGGCCGATGGACCGCCTCATTTGCGGCGACGTCGGCTACGGCAAGACGGAGGTGGCGCTCAGGGCCATCTTCAAGTGCGTGCAGGACGGCAAGCAGGCGGCAGTCCTCGTGCCGACGACCATCCTCGCCGCGCAGCATTTCCGCACGTTCACGGAACGCTTCGCGGATTTTCCGATGCGCGTCGAAATGCTCTCGCGCTTCCAGTCCGGGGGGAAACGCACAGAAATCTTTGCGGGATTGAAAGATGGCGGCATTGACATTATTGTCGGGACGCATAGCTTGCTCTCGGCCCGCGTCGGATTCAAAGACCTCGGCCTCCTTGTCATCGACGAGGAGCAGCGTTTTGGCGTAAAGCACAAGGAAAAGCTCCGCGCGCTGAAGGCCGGCGTCGACATTCTGACGCTGACCGCGACGCCGATCCCGCGCACGCTCAATATGTCGCTGCTCGGAATCAAGGACATGGAGCTCATCGAAGACCCGCCGGAGGACCGCTACCCGATCCGCACCTACGTTTCCGAGGAGCGGCCGGACGTCATTTCGGAGAGCATACGGCGGGAGATCGACCGCGGCGGCCAGATTTATGTGGTCTACAACCGCGTGAACGGCATCGAGCGCGTCGCGGAAATGATCAAGGGCCTTGTGCCCTCGGCACGCGTCGGCGTCTGCCATGCAAGGATGAACGAGCGCGCGATTGAAGAGATCATGCAGGATTTTTACGAGAACGCGTACGATGTCCTGCTGTCAACGACGATCATCGAGTCGGGCCTCGACATCCCCAATGTGAACACGATTGTGATTTTGGACGCCGACCGCCTCGGCCTCACGCAGCTTTACCAGCTTCGCGGGCGCGTCGGGCGCACAAACCGCGTCGCTTTTGCCTATCTGATGTACCGGCGCGACAAGGTGATGACGGAGGCCGCGGAAAAGCGGCTGCGCACAATCCGGGAGTTTACGGAGTTTGGGAGCGGCTTCAAGATCGCGATGAAAGACCTCGAGATTCGCGGGGCGGGCAACCTGCTCGGCGTGAGCCAGCATGGGCAGATGGCCGCCGTCGGCTATGAGCTCTACTGCCAACTCATGGACGAGGCCGTGTCGCGGCTCGCGGGCCGCGCGCCGGAGCGGGTTTCCCCCGAAAACGAATGCCGCGTCGAGCTTTCGGCGCCGGCCGTCATCCCCGCCGGCTATATCGAGGACGAGGTCGTCAAGCTGCAGGCGTACAAGCGGATTTCCTTTGTTTCGGACGCCGCGCGCAAAACCGCCGTGCTGGAGGAGCTCGGCGACCGTTTCGGGCCGGCGCCCGCGCCCGTGCGCAACCTCGTCCACGCCGCGCTTTTCCGCCACCTTGGCGAAGCGGCCGGGCTTTCGGACATAACGGTAGAAGCGGCGCGCGCGGTGCTGGTTTTCCGCGAAACGCCGCCAGACCTGATGAGGCGTGTGTTCAAGGCGTCCGAATGCGCGCAAAGCGCGGGCGCGACGCTCGAGGCGGATATGAAATTCACGCCCAAGCTCAAAATCGGGCTGCCGCGGGGCGCCTCGGACGAAACGCGTTTCGAGGCGCTGGCCGCAGTGCTTTCCGCATTGGCGGAGGCGGGGGGCGCCGGATGATGCAATCGCCTCCTGATGCCATACACACGAACAATCGGCCGAGTTGCATATTTGATTGTTATGCCGAAATACGCTCCTTTCAATTCGATGTAGTGAGATAAAGCGCTTCAGGCAAAATGGATGGCTTTCAACGATGGCCTACGGGAGTTTCGCCCTGCATGATCATGAAGCTGCACCCGTCGCTCGCGATGCTTTTAACGCTCATGCCATGACTATGCGGGAGTATCATTATGGGAATCTGCGCGTCGTTGCCCCAACGCCGCCTACCCCGATTGCGGCTTGGGTGTTTGTCGCTCATCCCGATTATGTAGTATAATTCAATTTATCGTAATCGTTGAAAATATTGAGCGGAAGCGCAATCGTAATTGACGAAGAATTGTCACCGATTAACACCCTCGACTATATTTCACCGGAATACTATTATGTAAACAAAACAATCATAACAGTGACAGAAGGTCAATATTTGACTTTTACGGATGGATACATGTGGGGACTTGAAGACGACCCAATTTCATATCAAAGCAATAGAAAAGGATTTGGGTTGGCAATACCCGTCAGTAATATTCGTATTCGCGTATTACGATATTGGGGATTAAATCTGAATACTCGGTATCGCCATGCTCATATTTTCGCCAAAGTGCCCACGAAAGAAAATCAACGGCTTGCAAGCTTTTTTCGTTTTCCGGGCGCAGTATTCGCATGGTAAATTTCGCGGTAGCCGTTCTAGTTTCGACTACATTCAAAAATTCTTTGTTACGGTGTTTATTCGAGTGCATTTGCGATGCTGTCAATTCTACTGGTTCGTCTTTGTCGAGTATTCCGTCGTTGTAAAGGCGGTTCACTAAGGAAACGACCATGCTTGAATAAAGAGCGTGTGGGGTTTCCGAAACTATGATTTTGCTTTTGTCGAGCCGCATTGTGGCAACCTGAATATCTCTTGCCGACAATCGCTTCAACACTCTGTATCGCGTGGGTTTATCCTCAAAATGGGCGTGTAGTGTGCCGCATTTCCGTTTTTTCCCATTTTGCATTAGATGGCGAAGTGTGCGCTTTATGATATTTGCGGCTGTTTTGTTGTCGCTTGCGATGAGAAAGGTAACTGAAAATATTCTCGAAACTCCTTCTGTTTCAATATTCAAGCCCAAATCGCCGCTTTCGTCAAAACTAAGATATTTCATGCACTTTGCCAGTCGCTCCATTCGCCAAACAAAGATAAAACCCCCAATGCCTTAGCGCAGCACTCTGCGGCACCGCCCGATTGGGGGATTTACTCATCTGTCAATATTATATCGCGCCGAGCGGTAATTTCAAGCGGTTTTTGCATTTGGGGGTGCATGTCCTAAATATATTTTTTGAATAAAAATTTTGACAAATGTTGACACGCCATACTTTTTGCGGTATAATGGTGAAGTAATATTACTTAATCATTGCGGAGGTGATGGCATGA
>JAITMX010000097.1 GCA_031290775.1 Eubacteriales Family XIII. Incertae Sedis bacterium | reverse complement strand
CACCGGAACCGGGAACTGCTCGCCTATATCTCCGCGGAGCGCATTGCCGCGGAACTTATGAAGATGCTGTGCGGGAAAAATATCCTCGGTGTCCTGATGGGGTTTCCGGATGTTTTGTCCGTCTTTATCCCCGAGATCGCACCGACAGTCGGCTTCGATCAGAAAAATCCGACGCACCCTTACGATCTCTGGGAACACACGAGCCGGAGCATTGACGCGGCGCGGCCCGATCCGCTCATACGGCTGGCGCTGCTGTTTCATGATCTCGGCAAACCCAAAGCTTTTTTTGCAGTAGAGGACGGGATCGGCCACTTTTACCGCCACGATATATATGGGGAGGAGATCGCGCGGGAACGCCTCGGGGCCTTGAAGTTTGATCACAATACCAAGCGGGCGGCGACGGAACTGGTGCTGCTGCACGACGCCGATATCTCCGAAAAGGGGCTCGTCAAATGGCTGAATCGATTGGGGGAGGAAAGGCTGCGGCAGCTTTTCGAGGTCCAAAAGGGGGATGCGTCCGCCCACGGCGGCCCGTATCGGGCGAAGCGCCTGTCTCAAATCGAAGCGCTCGAACGCAAGTTGGACGAACTCCTCCGGGAAGGCAAGTGCTTCACTCTGAAAGACCTCGCCGTAAACGGCACGGATATCTTGGCGCTCGGGACGGAAGGGCCCGCAGTCGGGAGAATCCTCGATGCGCTGCTATGCGGCGTGATGGAGGGGCGGATTGAGAATGAACGCACGGGGTTGTTGGATGAGGCGCGGGATTGCTTGATGAAAGGGTGAGTTTTTTGACAAATGCAAGAGGGACAGGCAAGCCTGTCCGCTGCTGACATAAACTAACAGTAAATAGCCGTAGATCGTTGACAGGCGGTGGGCCGCCACAAAGCTTGTGCGCCCTTTGAGCAGCCGCTTCTGGCGCAAAGTGTGAATGCTATCTCCGCGAAGAGGGCTGTCAATCCTGCAAAAAACTCTCCAAATCGACATCTTCGTCTTCTTCAAAGGTAAGCTGCTCCAGCGCGCCGGAGCGGATGTCGCCGGCCTCGCCGTATTGATAGAGCTGATCCAATATTTCGACAGCGGCGCGAATGCGGGTGCGGAGCAGATACCCGTGCTTTTCTGTGGCGAGGGTCAAACGCTCCGCGTCGATTTGCGGCTGCCAGTCGTAGGAGGACGCGTGATGTTCGCGTATTTTCTCCATGATTTCCCTCACTTCGCCGCGATTCAGCGGGGCAAGCTGATGTGCGGTCGCGATCTCGGACAGGATCGCCTCAATGCGGGGCCTCTGCCCCTCAAAAAGCGAAACGTTATTGTCAAGGTTTTCATACTCGTGTTTTGCCTCGATCACATCGGGCGCGAACGACGCATTGAATACGAAAATCGAATAAACGCCCGAAGCTTTCCCCGGATGAAGAAACATATCCATATTCAGATAGGCCGCATGTCTTGATTTCCGGCCAAGCCGGCCGATCAGCTCGGCCTCGTCAAAGAGAATCACCCAGCCGCCGTACCCTCTTCCCTCAAACAGGCGCGCGAGAAAAGCGATGTAGTCGGGGATATGTTTTGATTTCACAAAATTGCTGCCCTTCACAGCGGGTTCGTTGAAAATGCGCCGGTATATCTTTCGAATCGCCGCCGGCGCCATGAAGTCGCCCTCGATATCGCCGCGCAGAAGAAATTTTTCTTCCTCGTCCTGCGTCCCGAAATAGGATTTCAGGACATAGTAAAGTTTGTTGACCTCAAGCTGCGTGAGGCAATACTCGAGCAAAGACGATACTTCTTGCATATTGGCCGACAGACCCTCAAAGACATCCGCGATTCCCGGCTGCACTTGCCCCGGAAGATACGTGCCCTGCAAAATCTTCGGGTAAAGCCGGGCGATGCCCGACATGGGCGTTTCCTTGCTGAGCGTGACTTTGCTCACCACCATATTTTGCCGGTGCGCCATGGCAAAAACCGTGTTCAAAAGGTGTGATTTGCCCTCCCCGTATTTTCCTGTAATAATGCGGCCGCCGGCTGTATGCGTTTCGGATGCGGCGTCAAGCGCGCTTTGTATTTCAGATAACACCGCCGGGCGCGCGGAAGAAAAGTATTCGCCCACATCAAGCGAGGATATCCCGGATCTCAGCGCTTCAATGATTTGCCTGGACTGAAAATCACTCATGGCCGTTTCCTCCGATTTCAGATGAAGCAAATGTCATCCTGCCGATCTGTTTCGGCAGGGCATGGAGTTCATTCCCAAGGCTGCCACTTTCAAGCAGCGCGGCCACTTCCGTTTCAGTAGCGCCTTTCGCCGCCGGCGCCATTTCGCTGACGGCTTCCGCCAGGCGCAAAGACATCCTGGCCAATGTCTGTGCCGAGTATTCCTGCCGGGCCACCCGATCCAGATCGATAATATCGGAAAACCGATTCACCCTGCCGCCTTCGATCTCGTTTTGAATGCGCATCCAAAGGGCTTGATAGGATTTCAACCCCCGCCCCTCGTCCTCAAGCAAATCCCTGTCAAACGAAAAGACAAACATCGTATACCGGAGCGTATCGATCTCATCGATCAATTCGCGGATGCTTTCATACGCGTCCTCCCGGCGCATTTTCGTATACCTGATCTCCTCCAAAGACGAAGTCGCCGCAAGGATTTCCAGATCATCAATCCCGATCACAAGCCCCTCGTATCCCGCAAGCCGAATGATTTCCGTCAAAGAGCGAAGCATATGCCGCGCGTTGTGTTTCGTGATTTTGGACGGCGAAAGCCCGAGTTTCCGAAGGGCGGCAATCTTCACGCCTTTGTCTCCCTCAAACCACCCCCAAAGCAAATCCGACGCGGCCGGCTCCAACTGCGGGTATCCCAAAATGCCGCCGGCAAACAACGCCGAGCCAATCGCAAAATTTTTATCGATTCGCGGGTTGCGAAAAAACATCTCGTTCAGCAGCGCCCGAAATTCCCTGCGCGTAATAGGGTCAAAAGCGCCGCGCGCCATCAGGAAATCCGCAAACGTCACGTCACGGGGCACATCCGCCGGATCGTAGCCAAGGCCTGTGATGATTTTGTCCGCGCAGGTTTTCAAACAAGCGCGAAAATCAATCGCTTTGAACACTGCGGAATATATTTCCTTGAAATCGTGAATCCATATTTGCTTTGCGGACATGGCCGCCGTTTTATATCCCCGTGCGCGCGCGTCCGACAAAAACAGGCGCAACGCATGGCTTTTGCCGCTCCCCGGATACCCGGTCAGAAACTTGATTTTGCTTCCGCCGCGGGCGATATAGGCGTCCAAATACTGCTCGTTCCAAAAATCCGTGACAAAGTCTATCCCCACCGACAACCGGCGAAGCAGCTCGTCGTCCTCCGGCGGCGACCCCGCCAACAGGCGATTATAGTCCGAACTGCTGACAATCATGCATTCCCTCCGTTATTCACGCACACTCACTCCTTGTTGCCATTCATTCGTTATAAAACCGCACCAATGCGAGAAAATGCTCGTTGCCGAACTTGTCGAGAACGCGAATCGCTTTGTTGTTGTTCCGGCTCGGGCCAAATTGGCATTTCCGTCCATCCTTCGCGTTCTTCTCTTCCGAATCGAACAAGCGCGCGATATCAAAGGCATAGCTTTGCATGTCGTAATCCTTCCGGAAACGCCGCATCGGCGTCATGATTTTGTATATCGTCGCCAGATAGATATCCGCGTCGGGGACGGGTGTTTTCCCTTTCGCGTTTGCGATGATGGCAAAATCGTACGCGGCGGCCAGCTCGGTTGCGAAATTCTCGGCGTTGAAGTTTTCCGAAAGCAATTTCGCGCGCCCGGCCTCAAGCCTTTCCGCCATCGCAAGCGGCCGGATGCCCGGCGATTTTCTGCCGTTGACCAGCACCTCTTCATTTTGCGGATCGATTTTCAGCCGATACGGGAATACCTCATAGCTCGTCCCCTCGCCGGCAATATCGATCCCTTTTTCCCCGCAAAACGAAACGAGCTGTTTGGCAAAGTCGCCGGATTCCAGAAAGTCCGCCACATTGACGCCTTGCACTCCTGCCGACAAAATACTCAGGGAATCTTTTGTTTCGGATGAAAGCGCGTCAAGCGCGGCCAGGTCGCGAAGCGCGGCGCGCATATCTCCGATTTCCATGCTTTTGCCCACGCGTTTCAAGAGTTTTTGCTGCGCGGCAAACTGGTCTTTCAGGATATTTGCCACCGTCCGATTTGACTGAAATACCGATTCGAAATCCATATTTGCTTTTCCTCTCCGTTTTCTTTCTCCCACGATCTCCCGCGGTCTATGCGAATTTTTCCGCAGCAGCAGTAATATCACCATAAACATCTCTTTAATGATACAATGTTTTCTGCCCGCTAATGCATTTTATCGCAACCGGAGATAGGTGTCAATTTGATGTACAATCCGCCGGACAGGCCGCTTTATCCATGGCAGAATGAGTGCCTGAAACAATGGTTTGAAAACGGCCGGCGCGGGATTGTCGATGCCGCTACGGGCTCGGGCAAGACAGCGCTCGCGCTCGCGGCCGCGCACTGCCTGGCCGCGGAATCACCCGCCGCCCCGGTCCGCGTCAAGATTGTCACGCCCAAGATTTTCCTCGCGCGGCAATGGCGGCGGGAAGTCGAGAATATGCTCGGTGTGCCGCACACGGACACCGGCATCTATTATGGCGCCCAAAAAGACGCCCCTGCGCGGCCATATATGGTCTATGTGCTGAATTCCGCCCGCCGAAGCATCGCCCGCCATATTCTCGCGGATATGTCCGCCGGGCATGCCGTGTTTCTCATCTGCGACGAGTGCCACCATTTTGCGTCGGAAGAAAACCGCCACGTCTTTGACTTCCTGCCATTTTCCAATAATAACAACTATTATGCGATGGGCCTTTCCGCCACCCCGGACTGTGAGCATATGCAGGATGTCCTCGTGCCCGCGCTCGGAAAATCCGTATTCCGTTATTCCATAGCCGACGCGGCAAATGACCGGGTTGTATCGCAATATGCTGTTTTCAACATGGCCGTCAGCTTTGCCCCGGACGAGCAAATCGAATATGACGAGCTGACGCATCAGATTGCCATACGGCTCACCCTGCTGTTTCGGAAATTGCCGGCCTCCGAGCGTACGGATGACAATGGCTTCATGCTCATGATTTCCCGCCTGTCAAAGCGCGGCGATGACATCGGCGACCTTGCCAGATCGCTCCATCTTTTTTATATCAGGCGCAAAGCCCTTGTCCATCATGCCGGCTCGCGAATTTCCGCCGCCGCCGAGATTTTGCGCCTGCTTCCTCCGGATGAGCGCGTTATTGTTTTCAGCGAGCGGATTGCCACCGCAAATGCCCTTTACGCGGCGGCATGCAAACTCTTTCCGGCCAAAGCCGTGCTCTACCACAGCAAACTTGACCCCATGGCAAAGAAGCGCGCGCTCGATGGGTACGCGTCCGGCGAACGGAGCATCCTCATTTGCTGCCGTGCGCTCGACGAGGGCCTGAATGTCCCGGACACAGACACCGGCATCATCCTTTCCTGCAGCAGCGGCCCAAGGCAGCGGATTCAGCGTATCGGCCGCCTGCTTCGCAAGAATAGGCAGGGGACGCCGAAAAAAGTTTTCTACCTTCACATACCGGACACGTCCGAAAATCCCAATGTGCTGCATGAAATGCCGGAAGACGTACCGGTCTTCGGGCTCAGGTATGACCGCGATACGGGGCGTATCTGCCGCAAAGGATATGATGGCCCCGCCGCGCGCGTCCTCGCTTTTCTCGAAGAAAAAGGGGCAAGCAAAAGCCAACTGGCATCCGCGGAAAAACACCTTGCGCACGGCCTTGTCGGGGCTGAATGCACCCTCAGCGAAGCCGTTTGCGAGGGGCTTCTGAGCCAAACGAAAAACCGCGGCGAAAGAAACTACCTGTCAACCATGCTGCTTTTGATTCGCGCGAAGAAGGGCATTGTTTAGTTTCTATGCGAATAGACCCAATTCGTGACGCTTGGCAAAGCAAACCCGCAAAAGCCAGCGGCGGCCTCCGGGCCAAGGATGCCCATCAGACGCGCACGAGCAGCAGCGTGAGCGCGAGCCGCTCTGCGATATCCCCGGACTTGATTTGGCGCTCAAGGCCGTAAAGCTCGCCAAGGATGAATTTCAATTTTTCCGTGTCAAAACGCTGCGCGAACCCGCCGAGTTTTTTGACACGCCAGTCGCTGCGTTCGCCGAGGATCTGTGTGATTTTTGCGGGCGGATGCCCTGCGGCGCCCAATTCTTTGCAGCCGAGCATGATTTCAAACTGCCCGATGAACAGCGACAGCAGCCGGAATGCGCTTTCGCCGCCGGCAAGGCTGTTTTCGAGCAGGCCGATCGCTTCGCCCTTCCGCCCCGAGCTGATCGCGTCGAGCATTCCAAAGACATCCGTCCGCAGCACGCCGGGCAGACATTCATCAACGTCGGAATGCGCGATTTGCGCCCGGCCTTCGGATTTTGCGAAGGTTGCGATTTTGCAAACGTCGTTTTCGACCGTGAAAAGGTCACAGTCCGTGTCCTTCTCGAGATAGCCGGTCGCAAACACAAAGGCCTCGAGCACATCCGGCGGGATTTCCGAGTTCAGCGCCTTGAAGCGTTTGCGCGCAAATTTTTTCAGTTCTTCTTCCCTTAGCCGCGCAAACTCGTATACCGTCCCGTGCTTTGAGACAGCCTTGTACAGCGCGCGCGTTTTGTTCACGCCGCCCGCCGTGAAGATGAGGCGCGCGGTATCGGGAAGCCGCGAGACGTAATCCGCAAGCCCTTTTTTTGTTTTGCCGCCACTGTCCACGCCTGCGGGCGCGGACGAAAACCCCGGATGGTTCCGCACGATGACGATGCGCGCAGGCGACAGCATTGGGAAGGTGTCGAGGGCGCCCATGATTTCGTCGTCGCTTGCGTCGTCGCCGTAAAAGACGGAAACGTCGAGCTCGTTTTGCGCGCCGCCGCCAAACAGCTCCTCGAGCCGCTTTTCATAATGATCGGTGAGAAAGTGTTCCTCGCCGAACAGCAGCACGGGGGCCGCTTTGCCGATAACGCCGTTTTTGATATCATTTTCAATCGTCTGGAAGCTCATATGATTATGATACCATGCCGGCGCGATTATTGCGCCCAAAATCCTTCAAGGAAGCGCTGATTAATTAAGCGCGGCCACAAGGCTATGCCTTGCGGGTCTGTCCGATGCGGCTGTAGCCGCCACCGCCGAAGATGGCGTGCCGGGACTGGAAGAGACCGACTCTATCCTGTGGAACGCTATAATATCAAAGGCAAGACACTTCTGAAAACCCGTGGTTGCTTGAAGATTGAGATTTGCCATCCCGTTTCATTCCGTGTCACCCCCGTTGTGGTCAACGTTGTGGTCAAATCCCGATTTTGGGTCAATTGAAAAATGAAAAACCCAATCATATCAATGGTTTGCG
>JAITMX010000069.1 GCA_031290775.1 Eubacteriales Family XIII. Incertae Sedis bacterium | reverse complement strand
ATCATCGGCAGCGCGAGCGTCTTTCGCGCGAGGTCGTAGAATATTTGGCCGAGGTCGTCCGGGTTTTCAAACACGGGGCCCTTTTGATAGCCGAAAGCCTCCATGACCACGACCGCGCCAAACTCCTTTTCGAGCCAGCTCAGCAGCTTGATGTTGGACCACAGCATATTTTGCATCCAAAAAATCCTGTATTTCTCGGCCCCGAGCGCGGCGCTCATATTGCTTGCAACAAGAAATTGCGCCATTTGGCACTGCGTTTCCATATAGTCGACGAGGACCCTCGTCCCCGCCATGCACGGGATGGCCTGATTGGCGTAGAGGATGAGGCCCGGCAGCGGGCAGGGGACGTGCATGCGCAGCTTGGCAATGTCCCACATCAGCTCCGTGGCCCTGTTGGAAAGCGCCGCGCATTCGCGGAAGCGGTCAGGGTCAAACTTGTTCCCCGTCACCCCCTCAAGGAAAGGGATCGCTTCCCGGTACTGCTCGGCCATGTACCGGTATCCCCGGTCGTTTGCCTGAAAAGGCACATCGAGGTTGAACGCGGGAACGCCGAAGTGCTTTGTGATGGCGACCGTCGATATCCGCGAAGAGTCGCAGGGTACGGTAGAGTACATCATCGCGTCCGGCGGGATCTCCATCTCGCCCAAGATCGAGGCCGCATAAGGGACTTTTGTAATGCCGCACATGCTGTTCGGCACAAGCCGCTCCGCCGCGTCCACATACTTGGCGGCAAGATCCGGCTCGGTGGCCGTGCGCGTCGCGACCATATCAAGCAGCAAGGGCACGGCGCCAAAAGCGTAAACCAGCTCAACGGGCGCACCCGCGTTTACATAGATGATCTTTTTCCCCTCGTCCTTCCCCCTGAACGCGTTGTTCCAAAATTCTTTTGTCAAAGCAAATATCCACGCCCGTTCCGGGCTCTTGTTTGACACGTGCTCAAAGGAATCGTCCGCGCTGTCCGAATAGTACCGGATCAATTTGCTCTTGTCGTATGTCTTTTTTTCGCTCATGGTTCTCTGCCTCCTTCCAGCATTTCGACAAAGGCTTCGGCGCGCACGGCAAGCTGGCCGGCATTCGTCATGATCTCCTCGCGGTCGAGGGTGATATAAGGGATGTTTTCCTGCTTGAACAGCTTGTCGAAGAAAGCGCTTTCGCCGCCCCAAATCTCGCAAAATTGCAAGCGGGCAAAGACGATGCCCTCCGCGCGGCAGTCGCGGTACGCTTTCAGTATGAAATCGAGCAGGGCATCGTGGATGTTCATCGAGCGCGGGCAGGTGGGACGCGCGAGGTAACACCGCGCGAGCGCCTCGATGGGCGGCTCCCCCTCCTTCGCCTCGACGGGCTCCCACAGATAGCGGCTGCCGTAGCAGGTCGCGTCAAAAGCGATATATCCGCCCTGCCGCTCGATGACGCGCAGGTATTCCGGGTCGTCGAGCGCGCTGCCGATGAACATCAAGCGGGCGCGGGAATCCCGGATCGGCGGCCGGCTTTCGGCATCCGACAGCACGCCGCAGAGGAGTTTGTTGAAGTCTTCTTTTGGCATCGTCATGCCCGCGAGCAGGATTTCGAGCGTTTCAGACGCGGAAATCACAGGCTCCGAAGCCAGCCTCAGCTCGTAAAGCTGCCGGATCAGCGCGCGCGTTTCATTGTACAGCGCGATGGACGCGTTCAGCTTTTCGTCCGTGATGGCGGCCCCGAAGTATTTTTCGAGATCGGCCCGCAGCATCTCCAGCTCTTCCGCGTAGAAACGCGTCTGCCGCTCGCCGACGATCCGCGGGGCTTCGATCTTTTTGATGAAGCGCCCCCCGGCGATCGACGGGATGTTGCGGCTGTTGTCGTCGAGCTTCCCTGCCGTCAAACAGCCGTCGGAGCTGATGATCCCGTCGAGGAAATCATAGGCCCCGTCGAGCAGATATTGAAAGCAGGAGCGGGCATAGCTGCAGGTAAACGGGGACATCCACACCTCGGCGCCGCTGCCGTCCGTGCAGCCCGTCGCGCGGATGCGGACAGGCAGCATCCCTGCGGCGTGGATGATCTCCTCGGGCACATGGCAGCAAAACGTCCCGATCGCCTTGCCGCCGCCCTCTTTCCACGCGCGGACAGCCTTGCTCTGTATCTTGTTCAGTTCTTGCAGTTTGGAAACGTTATCCATCTTTTCCCCCTTTCGCTCCGTTGGCGCTTGCCTTGTTTTCTTTGTTTCTGATTCCCCCGCCATTCCGTACAGGCTGCGGATGGCGCGAAGGTCGATCTTGTCCATCGCATTTTTGGGGAGCTCCCTCAGAAACCGGATGTACTTCGGCGTCTTGATCGGGGCTGTTTTGCCGCGCACAAATTGCTTCAGCTCTTCCTTCCCCACTGTATGCCCGGGCTTCAGGACGACCAAAGCCTTGCCGACCTCGCCCCATTTTTCGTCCGGCACGCCAATCACGCAAACCGCGTCACAGGCCGGGTGCATGCAAAACGCCCGCTCGATCTCCGCCGGAAAGATATTCTCCCCTGCGGAAATAAACATATTTTTCTTGCGGCCGCAGATGCAATAATACCCGTCCGCGTCCGCGTACGCGATGTCGCCCGTCTTGATCCAACCGTCCCGAAAGATCGCCTGCGTCTGTTCCTCATTCCCCCAGTAGCCCGAAAATGTCAAAAGCCCCTTGAATAACAGCTCGCCCTGTTCGCCTGCGGGCACATCCCTGCCTTTTTCGTCAACGATACGGACTTCGTTGAAAAACATGGGTTTTCCGGCGCTGCTCCATTTGCTTTCAAGCTGACCCTGCGTGATCTCATTCACAGGCGGCACAAGGTTGCTTGGCCCGACCTCGGTCATGCCGTAGGCGTTCATCAGCTTCACGCCCCGCTTCCAGTAGATCTCCATCGTTTCCCGCGTGATGGGCGCCGCGCCGCTGAGCATCCAGCGGAAGCAGGAAAAATCCGTGCCTGCAAAATCCGGATGGGCGGCCATATAGCGGTAGATTGTTTCAACCGCCAGATTGACTGTCGGGCGTTCCTCGCGGATGGCGCGCAAAGCCGTCTCCGCGTCAAAGAAAGGGATCAGTACGACGCGCCCGCCGGACATCAGCACCGATGTCAACGGCGAATTCCAGCCCGCCGTATGGAAGAAAGGGAGCATGGTGAGCATCGTGTCCCCGGCGCCGATGCCGATCGTCAATATCTGGCTGGCCGCGTTGAAAAAAACAGCCCGGTAGCTGAGCATCGCCGCTTTCGGCGTCCCTGTCGTCCCGCCAGTATGGATGAGCATCTGCACATCCTCAAAATCCGGCGTTTCATAGCGCGCAGTCCCATCCGGCACATAGTCCAAAATATCCCGGTATGAATACCGGTCCCGCTCGTCGCGTTCCCCGGCAATCGTGATGAACTCGATGCCTTCGTGAGCTCGCAGGCCCTCAATGGCATCCTTGCGGTTTGCGGGCGCGGAATAGAAAATCACGCGCGGCCCCTCCGCGCTGACGAGACGATCGAGGACGATGCCGCCCATCATGCAATTGTAAGCCGTCATGATGATCCCCGTCCGGTAGCTCATGAAAAAGCAGTCGATGAAAGGG
Organism: Eubacteriales Family XIII. Incertae Sedis bacterium; assembly: GCA_031290775.1. Classification (GTDB taxonomy): domain Bacteria; phylum Bacillota; class Clostridia; order Peptostreptococcales; family Anaerovoracaceae; genus WRMW01. Next base: position 17,977 of record JAITMX010000069.1, on the reverse strand, counting down.
ACTGCGTTTTGCGAAACAAACGCGACCCGGTCCCCTTTCCGCAGCTTCAGCACCTCGGTCAGGAAAGCCCCGAGCTTTTCCGCGCGCGCGTAAAGTTCGTCGTATGTATATCGTTTTTGGCCAGCGTAATCATATACCGCTTCCTTGCCGCCGGACTGCCGCGCCCGGAAACGATATAGGTCGGGTATGCTGCCGAGCATCGAATCCATTTGCTTTTCCCTACACTCGTTCAAACACCGCCGCAGCGCCCATCCCGCCGCCGATGCACATGCTGACGATTCCGTAGCGCTTGCCCCCGGCGATGAGCCCATGCACGAGCTTCGTCGTGAGATAGGCGCCCGTACACCCAAGCGGATGGCCGAGCGCAATCGCGCCGCCGTTCACATTCGTCTTGTCCGCGTCGAGGCCCAGTTCCCGCATACAAGCGATCGCTTGTGACGCAAACGCCTCGTTCAGTTCAACCAGGTCGATATCCGGGAGTGCCAAACCGGCGATTTTCAGCGCTTTCGGGACGGCGAAGATCGGGCCGATGCCCATATAGGCGGGATCCACGCCTGCGGCCGCAAATCCGGCAAACCGCGCCAGGGGCTTCAAGCCCAAGCTGTCCGCACGCGCGCGGCTCATGAGCAGGACCATCGCGGCGCCGTCATTTGTCGGCGAGGAATTGCCCGCCGTGACCGACCCGCCGTCCCGGAATACAGGTTTCAGTTTGCCGAGGCCGCCCATGTTTGTATCGGGACGGATGCATTCGTCTTTGTCAAACACTTTGGTTGACGCCGAAGGCCGTCCGCCTGCGCCCGTGCAGGAGGCCCGCGCCTCGACGGGGATGATCTGATCGTCAAACTTCCCCGCGGCCTGCGCCGCTGCCGCCCTGCGATGGCTCTCTGCGGCAAAGGCGTCTTGGTCTTCACGGGTAACGCCGTATTTTTCCGCGACATTCTCGGCTGTGAGGCCCATGCTGATATACGCGTCCGGGCGGTTTTCGGACAGCCACGGATCCGGGACCTGGATGTTTCCGCCCATCGGGACGGCCGACATCGATTCCACGCCGCCCGCCATGACGGACTCCGCCATACCGGCCATGATGCCCGTCGCGGCAATGGCGATGGCCTGCAAGCCCGATGCGCAAAAGCGGTTTACGGTCTGTCCCGGGCAGGCATCCGGCAAATCGGCGCGCTGCCATACGATACGCGCCGCGTTCAGCCCTTGCTCGGCCTCCGGAAAAGCGCATCCGAGCACAAAATCGTCAATCTCCGCAGGGTCCGCTCCCGGCGCTTTTGCCAATGTCCCTTTCAGGACCTGCGCCGCCAAGTCCTCAGGGCGCGTATCCTTCAGGCTTCCTCTGCCTGCCCGGCCAATGGCCGACCGTCCGCAGGCGACAATTACAGCTTCATTCATGTCCATCCCCCTTCCTTGCACTGCCTTAATTCCTCAGTGGTTTCCGATTGTTCATCATATGGAGCAGCCGCTCCCTCGTCTTTTCCTCCCCGCAAAGGCTGAGGAAGGCTTCCCTTTCGAGATCGAGCAGATATTGCTCCTCGACGAGGGCGCCCTTCATCGCGTCCCCCCCGGTCATGACCCACGCGATCTTCATCGCGATATGCGCGTCATACTCGGACGCAAAACCGCCCTTGACCAAGCCGCCGACGCCGATGCGGCAGACAGCGCGGCCATAGTCGCCGAGCGCCTTGATCTTGCCGGGTTTCGGCGGCATATAGCCGTCTGCGGCAAGGCTGATGGCCTTGCGCTTCGCCTCGTCGAGAATCGCGTCCTGATTCATGACAACCCTCGTGTCCTTTGGGCGCAGGAAATGCTTGTCGATTGCGTCAAAGGCGTTTGCGGAGAATGTCGCCATCGCGACCAACTGCCAAGCCTCAAGGAGTTTCGGAAGCAGGTCGGCCGGTTTGTCCGAAGACGCGGCCTCATAGTGCCGCATCAAAATCTCCTTGTTTCCGCCCGCGCCCGGCAGCAGCCCCACGCCAACCTCTACGAGCCCCATATATGTCTCGACGCTCGCGACCGCGCAGTCGCTGTGCATGACGCACTCCGCCCCGCCGCCAAGCACCCGGCTGAACGGCGCCGTGACAATGGGCTTGCCGCAGTATTTCAGCCGCATATTCGTATTCTGGTATGTCGCGATGCCTTCCTCGATACTCTTCCAATCCCCCTGCTGGATGCCAAAACCGATGGTGACGAGATTGGCGCCCGCGCTGAACATATCGCCCTGATTGCCGATGACCAAGCCGACCCATTCGCTTTTCGCCAAATAATCCTCGAGCGCCCGGTCGAACAGCGCCATCGTATTCTGCCCGATGGAATTGCCCGGGGCTGTAAACTCAAGCAGGAGCACGCCATCGCCCAAATCGCGCAGTTGTGCCTCATCGTTGGATTCCATGACGGGCGGCGCCTTGCCGCCCAATTTGATATAGGGCGTGAGGCAGTCGTTTTCCTCATAGAAAGCGGCCTTGCCTTCCGCGAGACGCGCCTCGACCCAAGCGGGGACCGTGAAGCCCTCGTCCTTCATGCGCTTGACCGAACGCTCGACGCCGATGGCGTCCCACATCTGAAAGGGCCCGAGCTTCCAATTGAAACCCCAGTTCATCGCCTTGTCGATTTCCCTGTAGTCATCGGCGATCTCGGGGGCCTTTTCGGCGGCGTAGAGGCTGATGTCGCGCGTCAGTTCCCAGCAAAATTTGCCGTGGCCGCTGCCATCGTACACGAGGGCCGCGTATTTGTTGTCGCTCTTCTTGGCCTCGGAGACAATCTCCGGCTTTGGCTTCTCGAAGTCTATATAATCTTTTGACTGCGGGTCGTAGACCTTCACAACGCGTTTGCCGTCTTCGTCCCGCGACTTTTGGAAAAACCCCTTCCCGGCCTTGTCGCCGAAAGCGCCCGCGGCCACAAGCCCTTTGATGATATCCGGCGAGCGGAAGCGGTCTTTTTCCGCAGTGTCCACATCCGCGTTCACGACATTATCGGCCACATGATAGAAAACGTCGAGCCCGGCCATGTCCATCGTGCGGAATGTCGCGCTCTTCGGGTGCCCCATCGCGGGCCCCGTGAGCTGATCGACGGTCGGGATGTCAAGCCCGTATTTTTCCATAAGCCTCATCGCTTGGATGGATGCGTAGACGCCGATACGGTTGCCGATGAAGTTTGGCGTATCCTTCGCGACGACGATGCCCTTCCCGAGGCAGCGGCCGCCGAAATCGGACATCCGCGCCGTGACCTCGGGCAGCGTCTCTTTGCCGGGAATCAGCTCAAAGAGGTGCATGAAGCGCGGGGGGTTGAAGAAATGCGTCCCGAGAAAATGCTGCAAAAATTCATCGTCCTGCCCCTCGCCGATGGCATTGATTGAAATGCCGGACGTATTCGTCGATACGATACTGCCCCTCTTCCGGCACTGCGCGACGCGCGCCATCACGCTTTGCTTGATGTCGAGCCGTTCCGTGACGGCCTCGACGATCCAGTCGCATTCCGCGAGGCGCGCCATATCATCCTCGAAATTGCCGGGCTCGATCAAGGGCAGCTGTGTCTTGGAATAAAGCATCCCCATCTTTTTGTCCTGCAAGCGCTCAATACCGGCCAAGGCAAGTTTGCCGCGAAATGCGGGGCTTTCTTTCGTGAGCCCCTTTGCTTTGTCGTCCTCGTCAAGCTCCTTCGGCACGATGTCGAGCAGGAGCGCGCGCGCGCCGGAGCCGACAACCAGCCCGGCGATGGCGCTGCCCATCACGCCCGCGCCGAGCACTGCCACTTTTTGAATGTCATTTCCCATATCCTTTTCCGTCCTTTCCCGTATTTAAATAATTACTGCGCCTTTTCAAGGATGCCCAAAACAGCCCGCATCGCGGGGCCGTCCTGCGGCAAGCCCCAAAGGCTCTTGCCCTCACGGTCGCATCTGTTCACGGCGCCATCTTCGGGGATACTGCCAAACACCTCCGCGCCGACCTTGCCGAGCAGCGCGCCTTGCGGGGCGTCGCCGCGCACACGGTTCAGCACCAAGCCGGCCTGCCGTACGCGCGCGCCCTCTTCATAGCTTTCCGCGACGCGGATAATGCCGGCCGCCGTTTCGAGGCTCCGCGCCGACATGTCGGACACGACCAAGAGCAAGTCGATGTGCTTCAAAACGCGCCGGTTGATCTGCTCGGGACCGGCCTCTCCGTCGATGATCACGATGTCGTACCCGTCGGCCAGGGAGTCGATCCCAAAGCGCAGCAGGTCATTCACCGTGCAGAAGCACCCCGGCTCCTCCGGGCGGCCCATCGCCAAAAGGTCAAAGCCCTCGCCATGGGCGAGTATCTCCTTCATGACGGACTTTGTGGGCCCGCCTTCGGCCAACGCTTTCTTGGCCTGCGCCGAACCGATAAGTTCGGAGCGTACGCCGCTCACGGTACGCGGGACATCGATGCCCAATGTGTAGGGCAGGCTCATCGCGGAATCCGCGTCGATTGCGAGCACCTTGCGCTTCCCGTCCGCAAGCAGATGGATCATAAGGGTCGCAAGCACGGTTTTGCCCGTGCCGCCCTTCCCTGTGATTGCGATTTTTCTGGACATGCCGAGCCTCCTTTCGCCCTTGCGGCCGCTTGCCGCCTGCCGCCTACGCCTTCTTCGGCGGGTAGTTGCCCTTTTCTTTCTGTTCGACGATGTTGTCCATGTACTCGCCGATGATCCCGCGAATTTCCTCGGTCGTCTTGTAGCGCCCATCGACCGCGTCCACGTCGATCGTGAGCGTCGGAAGCCCGAATTTCTCCATGACCATGTCCTTGATGACCTTCGCGGCCGCCCACGTATGCTTGCAGCCGACGTGCCCGACAAACATCGAAACGTCCACAGCATAGTCTTCCATGACGTTTTCCACAAGATTGGCATAGTCCTCGATCGGGCCGGACGCGCCGTGAATCATCGGCAGCGCCAGCGTTTTTTGGGCCAGATTGAACAGCACCGTATCGATGTCGTCCGGATTTGTGAAAAGCGGCGTCTTTTGGTAGCCAAACGCATCCATGACGACCGTGGCGCCATATTGCTTTTCAAGCCAGTCGAGCGTACCCACATTGCTCCACAGCATATTTTGCAGCCAGGAAACGCGGAAAACCTCGGGCTGCGCCTTTGTGGCGGTCATGCCCATATCGACGAGCATCTTGCCGAGCTCGTACTGCGTCTTGACAAAGTCGCGCATTGCCGGGTGCCCCGCCATAGCCGGAATCATCTCGTTCAGCACGAGCAGCCGGCCGGGCAGCGGGCAAGGCTTCAGCTTGCGCAGATCCGCAATCTTTGCCATATAGCCGGCGGTTTCGTTCGAGATCGCCATGACCTCTTTGAAATAATCCCTGTCGAGTTTTTGCCCCGCGATTTCTTCGAGCTGCGGGATCAGGTCTTTGTACTGCTCGGCGATGTAGCGGAACGAACGCTCGTCCTTGCGGAACGGGATATCCACCTTGAGGCCCCGCGCCCCGCGATCCTGAAAATACCCCTCGATTGCGGGATAGGCCGACCGCGAATTGTCGCAGGGGACGGACGACCAGATGAAAGCGTCAGGCGTATCCGGGAGGTCGCCCGAGAATACCGCGCCCAGATCCACCTTGTCGATGGCGCACATGGTCGGCGCGACGTATTTCTCCGCGATGTCGATATACTTGGAAGCCCGCTCGGGGTCGGAGCCCAGCCGCGTCGGAAACATGTCGAGCAGGAAAGGCCAGATGTTCGGAAAAGCCCAGAGCAGCTCGCAGGGCGCGCCCGCGCCGACATAGACGAGTTTCTTCCCTTCCGCGTGGGCGTTGAGCGTATTGTTCCAATAGAGCCGCTGTACGTCGAACATGAAAAGTATCTGCGGATTCTTCTTTTCAATGTGTTCGTAGATGTCGTCAGACAGCCGCGCCAACTCTTGCATCAAATTTGCCATTTACCGATCCTCCTTTTCAATCATCTCAATGAACGCCTCGACCCTGACGGCGAGCTGCCCCTCGTTCGTCATGATCTCTTCGCGTTCCAGCGTCAAGAGCGGGATTCCGGCTTCCTTGAACTTCGATTCGAACAGCAAGCTCTCCCCGCCCCAGATCTCGCAGTATTTCATGCGCACATAAATCACGCCGTCCACGGCATAGTCTTTGACCATATCCATGTACAGCTTGTACAGCTCGTCGTGGATGTCGAGGATACGCGGGCAGACAGGCCGCTCCAGATAGGACTTCGCGAGAGACCCCATGACATCGCTATCGTCGATCGCCACCGGCTCCCACAGATAGCGGCTGCCAAAGCATTGCACGTCCGTCACGACGAGGCCGCCCTTGTCCTCGATGATCTTCAGGAAGGCGGGGTCGTCGATCGCGCTTCCGATGATCATCAGGCGCACGCGCGGGGCCGCGGGCGGTTTCCGATTCTTTGCTTCGCCTATGAAGGCGCGTATTTTCTTGTTGAATTCGCCCTTCTCCATACTCATCGCCGCCAGCGTGAGCTCAAGCGCTTCCGTCCCCGAGATGGCAGGCTGCGGCGCTTTTCGGAGTTCGTACATCTCGCGGATCAATGCCCGCGTTTCATTGTACTTTCGGGCGGAGGCTTTCAGCTTTTCGTCGGTGATCTTTTCGCCCGAAACCCGTTCCAGGTCGGCCTTCAGCGCTTCCAGCTCTTCTTTGTAGTAGCCCATCGTGTGCCTGCTCTCGACGATCCGGGGCGTGCTCGTCATCGAGAGCATGAAGCCTTCCTTTTCGATCTTTTCCTTGCCGGCATATTTCCAGTTGTCGTGGATGCGCCCTGCCAGCAGGCAGCCGTCGGACGTGGCAATGCCATTCAGAAAATCATAAGTCCCGTTCAGCAGGTATTCAAACTGCGCGCGCGCAAAACTGCAGCTGAACGGCGACATCCACGCCTCCGCTTCGCTGTCGTCCGTGCAGCCTGTCCCGCGCAGCCGCACCGGGAGCATCCCGGCCGCGTCGATCAATTCCTCGGGCACATGGCAGCAAATCGTGCCGATGGCTTTTCCGCCTTTCTCTTTCCACGCCTTGACGGCGGGGCTTTTGATCGCGTTTTCATTCAATAATGTTTCGCTTCCCATTATTTTCGCTCTCCTTTTCTGTCCGCAAGCTGTACGCAAACCGGCAGCCTTGTCCCGTGCGCGCCTACTGAAAATTGGCCTTGCGCTTCTCCAAAAATGCCTGTATGCCTTCGTTTTTGTCTTCCGTCTGCATAAGAATGGCCTGCGCCGCCGCGTCCATTTCAAGCGCCGCGTGAAGGCTTGTATCGAGTTCCCTGTGCATGTTGAGCTTTGCGTATCCCATCGCAAGGCCCGCGCCGCCCGCGAACATCCCGGCAGCCTCTTTCACAGCATCCTCGAACTCTTCGTCCGGCACCACCTTGTTGCCGATGCCCCATTCGAGCATCTGCCGCGCCGTATAGTTTTTGCCTGTATACACGATCTCCTTTGCACGGTGCAAGCCGACATGGCGCGGCAGCAAGTAGAGCGCGCCCGTATCGGGGATGAGCCCGATCTTCGCGAAAGACGCCCCCATCTTGATACTCTCCTTTGCGACTACATAGTCCGCGATGAGGACGAGCGACAAGCCCGCGCCGACCGCGTATCCGTTCACCGCCGCGATGATGGGTTTCGGATTGCCCATAAAGGCGCGAATCAGCTCCTCGCCCTCTTTGCGAATCATATCCGCGCCCTGCGCCAGCGTCGCCGACAGGAGCGTCATGATATCGCCGCCCGCGCAAAACGCCTTGTCCACGCCCGTGAGGACGATGCACTTGATGTTTTCATCATCCTTGGCTTCGTCCATCGCCGTCACAATCTCCGTCACCATGGCGACATCGAGCGCGTTCATGACCGCCGGATTGTTCAGGGCAATCGTCGCAACCCGATCCTTGGCCTCATACTTGATTACCGTATACTCTGCCTTTCCACACATATCCAATCTCCTTTTCTCAACGATGAACCTAATAATTTTTACAGATACTTTGCGGATGCCGGCCGCAGCCGCCTCACCAAGAATGCACGATCACGCCTTTTTCGCAGCCGGCCTCGCAGGGCAGCAGTTCGTCCCTCCCGATTTGCGGCTTGCAGCCCGCGCAGAGCGCCCTGAGCATATTCCGCGCCGATTCTTTCACGATGGCGGCATCACGGCCCCAATCGTCTGCTTCGAGTTCAAATATCCCGGCGGGGCAAGCCGCCACGCAACCCTTGCCCCCGCACGCGCCGCACCCCTCGGTGTTGATGGTGATGTAATATTCGCCCGACCCGTCCTCGTATCCATAGTGCGCAATCATTGGGCTTCCTCTTTTTTCTTCGCCCGCGTGAGCAGATCCCGTGCGATGAGTGCGGCGCCGATCGCCCCTGCCAGCTGCGTGTCGTGCTCCGTCGCCAGCGCCTCTATGCCAAGCAGCTTTTCAATGCGCTTTACGACGCCTTTGTTCTTTGCGATACCCCCAGTGATCGCAAAATCCTCCTGCACCTCGTTGCGTTCAAGGAGCTTCACAACGCGGTATGCCATCGCGTGGCAATAAGCCGCCAACACTTTCTCCTTTGTCCATCCTTGGCGTATCAGGTTTGTGGCTTCCGTCTTCGCGAAGATGACGCAGATGCTCGACACCATCGGCGGCTCCTCGTCGATCTTGAAAGAAAGGTCGCCGATGTCCTCTACATGCACCGAAAGCAGGTTGGCGATGACTTCCATGCCGCGCCCCGTGCCGGCGGCGCATTTGTCATTCATCATAAAAGACGTGACCGCGCCTTTTTCATCGCAGTGGATCGCCTTGCAGTCCTGTCCGCCCATGTCAAGGATAGTCCGGACTGTCGGCCCGTATATAAAGTTGGCGCCGCGCGCGTGGCAGCTGATTTCCGTGATGGTCTTATTCGCAAAAGGCACATTCACGCGCCCATATCCGGTCCCCACCGTGAAGGCAGGGTCGCTCTCCGCCATCCCCGTGCCTTCCATCGCCCAGCTCATGGCGCTCCGCGCCGAGTCCGGGCTGTTCGCGCCCGTCCGCATACTGGCGTAGGCATAGAGCTCCCCGCCTATCATGATCACGGCCTGTGTGCTCGTGGAACCGATATCCACGCCCGCCGTCACCGTGCGCCCCCGCCAATCGGAGATCCCCGGATTGGTATAGCGGGATTCTTCCCACCGCCAGCAATCGGATTTTTCGGCCGGGCCACTCATGCGATTGCCCCCGTTTCCTGCCGCGCCGATTTTTCCGCCGCCCGCGCCGCCGCGCCGAGCGCGCTGATATACTCCGCGTTTTCGGGGACGGAAACAGGCTTGCCCAGCTCGTTTGACAGGCAAACCACAAGGCCCGCGTTGTATGCGGACCCGCCGATGAGCATGATGTTGTCCGTAACCCCCACGCGGCGCACGAGGGAACTGACGCGGTTTGCGATGCCGACATGGATGGCGTACGCGATGTCCTCGATTTTTTCCCGCCTGTGAATGAGGGAAATGACCTCCGACTCGGCAAATACCACGCATTGCGCATTCATGGGGACATCCTTGGTATGGCGCAGGGAACAAGGCCCCATCTCCTCTATGGCGATTTCAAGCGTCCGCGCCATCGACTCAATGAAAGTGCCCGCGCCGGACGCGCATTTGTCGTTGATTTCATAATTGCGGATGGCCCCGCCCTCGAGCAGGCGCACCGCGCGGCTGCTCTCCGCGCCCATGTCGATGACAAGCCCTGTCCCGGGCGCGGCCGCGTGGGCGCCCCGCGCCGCCGCGCTCACCTCGTTGATTCCGCTGTCGGCAAAATCCGCCATCGTGCGCCCCGTGCCCGTAGTCCATACCGCGCGTACCCTGTCTGCGGAAACGCCCGCGTCCGATAGGGCCGCCGCGTACACCATCCGCGCGGCCTTCGCCGCGCTGAACTCGGTCGGCGACTTCGCCTTGCCGATGATCCTCCCATCCTCAAGGACGACGGCCTTTGTATTCTGGCTTCCGCTGTCGATACCCGCTGTGATCATTGCCCCCCCTTGTGCAATGAGCGCTGTCGTTACACGCTTGCGTCTGCCGCCCGCGCGGCATCCGCTACTAATAATACAAAAGCAATTTGAGTGCCAAATAGCAGCTTTTACAGAAAAATTTTATTTTTTGGATTGCGGCGTTTGGGAACGCAGGTATTTTTCGGCAGGAATGAATATGTGGGCGGCGGTTTCTTCCCCAGCGCAAAGGAAGCGCTGATTCATGCAACTGTGCCATTGTTGTTCAAAAAGTGTGCTGTTTGTGGTCTATTATTGTTCTATTGGCGTATTTTTTGCCAACCTGCGGCCGGTATGCGATCGCGCAAATTTCGCCATGAATCATTCTTAAAATACATCATTATTCACACTTTCCATACCAAAATTGCGCATCCAGCGATATAGGGTCCCGCGCGATATGCCGAGGGATTTTGCCGCCCTGCTTTTGTTCCCCCGGTACCGCGCGAGGGCGCGCTCGATCTCCGCTTGGTCATAATACCGCTCGCTGAACGGGTCGCCGGCGGGTGCTGGGGGCGGGGCGGCGGCGGATTCGGCCGGCAGGGCGCCGCCTGTGCCTTCATATAGGAAATCAAAGAGCATCGCCTCTGTGACGACGCAGCCGTCATTGATGCTGAGGATGCCTTCCAACACGTTGCGAAGCTCCCGCACATTGCCATTCCAAGGGTATTTGCGCATGAACGATGCGGTGGACGGCGCAAAGGCAACGGGGGGCTTGTCCATACGGCCGCAAATCTGCCCCGCAAACCGCTCGGCGAGCAGAAGGATATCGTCGCCCCGCTCCCGCAGCGGGGGAATCGTCAGCCGCAGTGTCCCGAGGCGGTAGTAAAGATCCTCCCGAAACAGCCGCTGCCCGATTTGATGGTCAAGCGCGCGGTTTGACGCCGCGATGATGCGGACATCGATATGGATCAGCTCATTGCCGCCGACCCGGCGAAAGCTCTGTTCCTCGATCACGCGCAGCAGGACGGCCTGCAGGTCGAGCGGCATATCGCCGATCTCGTCGAGGAACAGCGTCCCGCGGTTTGCCAATTCAAACTTGCCGATCGCGCCTTCTTTCCGCGCGCCCGTGAAAGCCCCGCTCTCGTAGCCAAAGAGTTCGCTCGCGATCAAGTCCTTGGAAAACGCCGCGCAGTTGACCGCGATGAAAGGCTTGCCGTTGCGGCTGCTGCCGTTATGAATCGCCTGCGCGAAAATGTCCTTGCCGACGCCGCTTTCGCCTTGCAGCAGGATGTTGCTGTCCGTATAGGAAAACATCCGCGCCCGTTGGATGGCGGCCGCAAAGACCGGGCTCGTGCCGATAATGTCCTCAAAACCGTACCGAACCGTGCTGTCCGAATACTTCGCGATGAGCTTGCCGATACGCCGAAGCGAGTTGATCTGAAAGCTCATCCCGTGCATATGAAATTTCTTTTCATCGTATGGCGCCGCGCTGATGTTAATGACAGCGCGTTTGCCGCCGACGGCCATGGAAACTGCTTGGTCGTGGACGCTTTTGTGCGCGTTCACAATGTCCCAAAACACGCGGTTTTCTTCCGAATCGGGAATGACCTTCTCCAATTTGTCGTAGAAATAATCACGTTTTTCAAGACCGAAGATTTTGACGGCCTCCTCCGTGAACAGGAGGATGCGGTTTTCTTTGTTGGACTGGTCGAGCGCCAAAAATCCCATGCCCTCCGCAAAGCTGCCAATCAGGCCAAGGGCGCCAAACCAGAAAAACTGCAGTTCGATGTTCCGCGCGACCGTCACCGCCAGATAGCGCACATCCTCGACGCCTGAACGCCGGGGCGAGGCGACAACAAGGCCGCCAAGCAAGCTCCCGTTTTCAAGCTTGATGGGGGAGTAGGCAAACCGGCCCGATTTGAATATGGGGCAGGTATGCTCCGCGCCCTCCATGCGCACAGGCGCGTCGTCTTTCAACCCGACAGAAACGACATTTGCGCCATAGCCCTCGTCCATCCAGCGCATACCGGGCTCAATCCCGGCCTCCCGCATCCATGCCATGATCCGTTCGTTTCCGTAGGCATCGAGCAGACAGCCCTGCGGGCAGAAAACCAAGGCGCCAAACTCAAGGTCTGCGTCGTTGATCACCAAGGGCGTGAGAATGCTGCCGGCATAGATGATAAGTTTTTTGGCCTTTCTCCGAACTGCGGCCAGCTCTTCGCCGGAAACCCGGCGAAGGCCCACGCCAGTGGTGTGCGTATGCTCAAAATATCCCAAAGGCTCCATACACGATTACCGCCTCTCCCAATCAGTTTAGGAAGCATTGTTTTCACCAACGCTTCCTCTTATATTACACATCATTTATCGATATCATCCCCCGATACCAATACAGTTATTTTAGCATGAAACACCCCCCGGTGTTGTACCGGTTTTGAGCGCCTTCTTCCTCTCAGCCCCGCCGCAGGCTACTGTTCACGCCCCCGCCGCAGCAAGCTATGCCCCGTCATCTCGGGCGGTTTTGGCAGCTCCATCATATCGAGCAGCGTCGGCGCGAGGTCGGCAAGCGTCCCGCCCGCCGCAAGGGAAAGCCCCCCGTCGCCGCCGCCGCGCACGAGGATGAGCCGCACCGGGTTGGACGTGTGGGCCGTCATCTTTTCGCCGGCAGCCGTCTCGACTTCTTCGGAATTGCCGTGGTCTGCCGTCAGCAAAAGCTGCCCGCCCGCCGCGAGCGCGGCGTCCGCCACCATGCCCACGCATTCGTCGATCACGCTGACCGCTTTGATCGCCGCCTCGAGGACGCCCGTGTGCCCGACCATGTCCATATTCGCGAAATTGAGAATGATCATATCATACACGCCGCGCCCGATTTCCCCTGCCGTGCGCGCCGCTACCTCGTAGGCGCTCATCTCGGGCTGCAAATCGTAGGTCGCGACCTTGGGCGACGGGATCAATACGCGGTCTTCGCCCGGGTTTGGCGCCTCGACGCCGCCGTTGAAAAAGAAGGTGACGTGCGCGTACTTTTCCGTCTCCGCGATGCGCAGCTGTTTCAGCCCGAGCCCGCCGATATAGGCGCCGAGCGTGTTTTCGATCTCTTCGGGCCGAAAGGCGACGCGCACATGCGAAAAGGCGCGGTCGTACTCCGTCATCGTGACAAAATACAGATTTGAAAATTTCTTTTCGCGCGCAAAGCCGTCAAACCCCGGCTCCGTAAACGCGCGCGTCAGTTCCCGGGCGCGGTCCGGCCGGAAGTTGAAAAACACGGCCGCGTCGCCGTCCCGCACGACCGCCGCTTCCGCGCCGCCCGCGATATTGGTCGGCTTCACAAACTCGTCGTCTTCGCCGCGCGCATAGGCCGCCTTGACCGCCTCTTCCGCTGTCTTTGCGCGAAGCCCCGTCCCAAGCGTCAACGCGTCGTAGGCGAGCCGGACGCGCTCCCAGCGGTTGTCCCGGTCCATCGCGTAGTAACGCCCCGAAACCGAACTGATTTCGCCGACGCCTATCCGCGCAAGCCCTTCTTCCAGCGCCGCCAGATAGCCGCCCGCCGAACGCGGCGGCGTGTCGCGCCCGTCGAGAAAAGCGTGGATGAAGACACGCGCCAGGCCCTGCTGTTTTGCGAGGCGCACGAGCGCGAGCAGGTGGTCCGTGTGGCTGTGCACGCCGCCCGGCGAAACGAGCCCCATGAGATGGAGGCTTCTTCCCGGCGCGCCCGCCGCCTTTGCCGCGCCGAGCAGCGCGGGGTTTTCAAAAAAATCCCCATCCGCCACGGATTTCGTGATTCTCGTCAGTGATTGATAAACCGTGCGCCCCGCCCCGATGTTCAGGTGGCCGACTTCCGAGTTGCCCATCTGCCCGTCCGGCAGCCCGACGGCGAGGCCGCTCGCCTCGATCAATGTATGCGGATGCTCCGCCCAAAGCCGGTCAAGCACAGGCGTTTCGGCCAGCGCGACCGCGTTGCCCTCAATTTCCTCCCGGTAGCCCCAGCCGTCAAGAATGACCAGCATGGACGGCCTGCGTTTGATCGTGATTTGCTCGCTCATCTGAAAACCCCCATTTTTCTACTTATAAATGCGCGCCCGCGCGTTGCCCTGTCGCCCACGCGTAGTCGAGGTTGTAGCCGCCGCAAAGATAGACAGGCTCCAGCACCTCGCCGGCAAAAAACAAACCCTTGCAGAGCAGCGACTCGCCGGTCGCCTCGTCCACTTCCCGGACGCGCACGCCGCCGAGCGTCGCCTGCGCCTCTTTCCAGCCTTTCGTGCCGGAAACGCGGGCGACAAAATTTTTCGCAAGCGATGCGATGCGGGCCGGGTCGCCGCCGCACTCGCGCACAAGCAGGTCGGAGAGCTTTTTCCCCACGACCCCCTCAAGCCACAAGCCCTCGTTGTCCCGCATAAGGCGCTCCAGCGTTGCCGCCTCCTCGCCGGGCGCAAGGTCGATGGCGATTTCCGTGCGCGGCCTGTCCTCGATGATAGATTTCGGCATCATCGTGCTGAGGTCGAACATCATAACGCCCGAAAGCCCATAGTCCGTGAACTGCATCTCGCCCGACGAAGCCGCCGCGCGTCTTCCGTCGATGAACAGCTCGGCCCGCGAGCGGACACGGGCGCCTTTCAGCCCCGCGAGCCGCTGCTGTTCTTTTTCGGTATAAACGAGCGGCACAAGCGCGGGCCGGATGCTCTCGACGCTATGTCCGAGACGGCGCGCAAACGTGTAGCCGCCACCGAAACAACCGTATTGAGGGCCCGCTTTCCCGCCCGTCGCGATAAGCAGCCGCCGCGCCCGTACATCGCCGCCGCCGTCAAGCACAACCGTGAAACCGCCCGTGCCGCCGGCCTCGCCGGCCAGTCCGCGCGTGACACGGGAAGCCCGTGTGCCGCAGCGAATTTCGGCGTTTCCGTTTTCGAGCGCGCGCACGAGCGCGTCCCGCACAGAGGCCGCCTGCCCGGACATCGGGTAAGCCCTGCCGCCGGCCTCAACGCGAAACAACACGCCGGTTTTTTGAAAAAATGATTTGGCGGAAATATAGCCGTTTGCGGACAAATTGCTGATATTGCACCGCCCGCTTCCCGTCGCAAGCAGCTTTTTGCCGCAGGCGTCGTTTGCCTCAATCAACAGCAGGCGTCCGTGCGGTTCACGGCGCAGATAAGAAACGGCGGCGGCCAGCCCTGCCGCGCCGCCGCCGATGATTGCCGCGTCATAGACCGGGACAGCCGCAGCCATTATCCCTGCTCGGGCAATTTGCCTGTCAGCACCGCCGCCCCAAAAACCTTGCCATATTCAAAGGCGGCCATGAGATCGTCGTCGGTTGGCTTGAAGCGCACGCGCAACCCCTCGCCCACGAGCTTGAGCTTGAGCTGCCGCAGGCGGTCCATGATATGCGGCACGCCCTCGCCGCTCCAGCCGTACGAACCGAAAACGCCCGCAAACTTGCCGCCGTGCATACGCGCGTTCAGCGAGACGGCGATGTCCCAGATCGGCGGCAGCGCCTCGCCGACGATCGTCGGCGTCCCGAGCACAAACCCGTCCGCCCTATCTATTTCCTCCATGACGTCCGCCGTCCCCGTGTCAACCATGTCATAAAGCTTGACGCCAACACCGCCCGCCGCCCGGATGCCTTCCGCGATTTCCTCCGCAAGCCGCTTCGTGTAGCCATAGGCCGAAACGTAAGGGATGACGACGGTTTTCCCCCCGTCCTTTGCGGGCGCGGATGCCCACTGGCGGTACAGATCGACCATGAAGCGCGGGTTTTCAGTGAGCACAGGCCCATGCCCCGTCGCGATGAGATCGATCTCGAGCCCGTCAATCTTTTCGACCGCCCGCAGCACGTCGGCCTTGAACGGCCCCATGATGTTGTCGAAATAATAGAGCGCCGTCTTCATATGCGCCTCTTTGTCGAGGCCGTCGTCGTACACGATATTGCCGTAGGAGTAGTGCGCCCCGAACGCGTCGCAGGTGACGAGGATTTTTTCCTCCGGAATATAGGTGAACATCGTGTCGGGCCAATGCAAATTTGGCGCGGTGATGAAACGCAGCGTCCGCCCGCCGATGTCAAGCTCATCGCCGTCTTTGACCGCTGTGCCCTTCACATCCGTGTTTGTGATTTCGCGAATCAGGTTGAGGCCGCCCGCCGTCGCGTAGATTTCGAGGCGGGGGTTGAGCTGGAGCAGTTTGCCGACTGTCCCCGTATGGTCGGGCTCCGTGTGGTCGAGCACGAGGATGTCGATGTCTTCGATCGGCGCCACTTCCGCGAGTTTCGCAAGGTAATCGTCCAAAAACGGCGCTTTCGCCGCCTCGAACAGCACCGTCCGCTCGCTGCCCTTGAGCAGGTACGAGTTGTAAGTCGTCCCGTATTCCGTGCGCATCACGATGTCAAAAACCCGAAGCCCCGGGTCGAGGGTCCCCACCCACCAAAAATCATTTGCCAGTTTTTTTGAAAGCATTTTCTTCTCCTAAAATACTATCCTCAATATATTTCGCCATCGCGCTGAAAGGGCTATGCGGCGTTGGCGGCGCTGTTGTTTGACAGAATCCCTAGATACCATTCCTTATAGAGCTTGAGCGCGTCCTCATCGTATTCGTCGCGATCGCCCCCCTCCAAATTGTAGACTATGATCGCGCCATCCGCGTAGACGTCAAACCCCCCATATACGAAGCCCAAATCCCCCTCTCCGTAACCGGTAGCGAAGACATAGTAGACGGGATCGTCATCACTGCCATAATCTTCGCTGTAGCAGCTCCATTCCAATCCGTCATCGTCGACGCGCGACAACAGCACTTCCTCGATTGAAAACTCCGGGAATCCCTCTATGGCGCTATCCCTCACGAAATCTATGGCTTCCTGTTCGCTTTCTGAAAGCACGCCATCGTCGTATGCTTCGCTATCGTCTTCCCAAGAATCATCATCCGGCAGATAGGGATCGTAATAAGGGCCATAATCATAGCCATCGAGATAATCGTCCCAATAGCCCGTTGCCGCATTATCGCCAAACAGGGCTTCAAAATAGTCTTCGGCATTTGATTGAACATAGATATTGCACGCGATGCTGTACGCAAAACTGATAACAGCCAGTATGATCGAAAGGATGATTGCAATGATTGCACGATCGCCCCCCGCCTCCGGCGCAAAGCGTCTCGGCGGCAGCAGCCTCATGACAAAGGGATGCGGCGCATAGGGTTGCTGTACATATGGTTGCGTATAGGGCTGCTGCGCGTAAGGGGTCTGAGGCTGGCTGTAAGGCTGCTGCGCGCAAGGGGTCTGCGGCTGGCTGTAAGGCGGCTGCGCATAAGGGGTTTGCGGCTGGCCGTAAGGCTGCTGTGCGCAAGGGGTTTGCGGCTGGCCGTAAGGCGGCTGTGCATAAGGGGTTTGCGGCTGGCCGTAAGGCGGCGCGTAGGGGTTTTGCGGCTGGCCGTATGGCTGTCCCGGCGGCGGCCCGTATGGTTGCTGCTGCGACTGGGTATAGGGCCCCGAACCCGAACGCCCGGGAAATACATCGTAAGGCGCGGATGGTCGCGACAGCATGACAAAACAGGCGATCGTGCCGGCAACCGGAATCAAAAACAGAAAAAACCAACAGCCGTTTCTATCGATATCATGCAACCGCCTGACGATGATTGCAATACTCGGAATACAGGTGGCAATGGCGTAAACGCAATAGGGCGCCAAGTACAAGGCTGTGGACAGATCACCGCGCTCGATGACGCTTTCATAGAAATAATAGATCGGCGCACTGAGCGCCAACAGGATAATGGTCTGCAAAAGCCACGCCTTCCAAAAAGCTTCTTTCGATGTGCGTCGGCTGAAATCCGCATAATACCGCCAAAATGCCCCATAAGACCGAAATATCCCGATTTTTTGATTTTGCATTCTTTCTCCTTTGCAATCTGCATATATATTTTACAGGATTTCCGCACACAATAGAAGTATTATTATTGTTCCGAAACCAAGGTGAAACCAAGGCATGTTACTGTTCACACCCTAACCGCCAGGGAGTGTCATTGCGAGCGAAGCGAAGCAATCCAGCGGATAATGGATTGCCGCGGTCGCTGCGCTCCCTCGCAATGACGGGCAATTGGCTTGCA